>DATLXT010000116.1:0-7037 GCA_035575475.1 Gemmatimonadales bacterium
GCACGCCGATCGGGCTCGCCTTTGCCGGAGCCGTCCTGGTCACCACCGCCGCGCTGGGGGCGGCCGCGCGCGCCCTCATGCTCGTCCTGCGGCGGCACTTCCCGGCCCGCGCGAGCTACGTGATCCGCCAGGGCGTCGCCAACCTGTTTCGGCCCGAGAACCAGACCATCCCGGTCACGCTCGCGATCGGATTCGGGGTCTTCCTGGTGGCGACGCTCTACGTGGTCCAGCGCAACCTGGTGGAGCAGTTCGCGCTCGCCGCCGCTCCCCACCGCCCCAACCTGGTGCTCTTCGACGTTCAAGTGGATCAGCGCGACGGCGTGGCAGCGCTGCTGCGCGAGCGCGGCGCGCCCCCGGGCGAACTGACTCCCATCGTGCCGGCGCGGATCGCCCGGGTGAACGGCCGGCCTGCCGAGTCGCTCCCGGCCCGCTGGGCCGTGCGGCGGGAGTACCGCAACACTTACCGGGACACGCTGGTGGAATCGGAGCAGCTGCTCGAGGGGGCCTGGTGGACCGACCAGCGCGGGTCCGGCGCCCCGGCCCGCATCTCGCTCGAGGAGGAAGTCGCGGCCGAACTGGACGTCGGCGTGGGCGATCGGATCACCTGGAACGTGCAGGGCCTCGAGGTGGAGACCCGGATCGCGAGTATCCGCCGGGTCGCCTGGGCGCGCTTCCAGCCCAACTTTTTTGTGGTCTTCGAGCCCGGCGTCCTGGAGCGCGCCCCCCAGACCTTCGTGATGCTCACCCGGGTCGACGATCCCACGCGGCGCGCCGAGCTCCAGCGCGACGTGGTGCTCGCCTACCCCAACGTCTCGGCGCTCGACCTGACCCTGATCCAGCGCGCCCTGGACGGCGTCCTTCGCAGCGCGGCGCTGGCGATCCGCTTCATGGCGCTGTTCAGTATCGGGGCGGGGCTCGTGATCCTGATCGGCGCCCTGGCGGCGTCGCGATTCCAGCGCCTGCGCGAGGCTGTGCTCCTCAAGACCCTGGGCGCCACCGGCGCCCAGGTCCGCCGGATCATGCTCACCGAGTACGTGGCCTGGGGATCGCTGGCGGCGCTCGTGGGCGTGCTGCTCGCCGGCGCCGCGGGGTGGGCCCTGGTCACCCTGCTCTTCCAAGCGAGGTACCGGGTTCCGGCGCTCGAGCTCCTCGGCGCCTGGGCCCTGGTCTGCGCCCTCACCGCCGCCGTGGGGCTGGCGAACAGCCGGGAAGCGTTGCGCGGCACCCCGCTCGCCGTGCTCCGAGCGCTGAGCGAGTAGCCGGCGCCGGGCGCGTCCCTAGTTCACGGGCAGCCCGCTGGGGACCCGGGGCGGCGCCAGGCCGGCGAGGTCCCGTGCGGCCGGATCCGTGAGGGACTGGAGGAACGCCACCAGCTCCCGCTGTTGGCCGTCGGTGAGCTGGAGCGGCGTGCGCACCCGGAAATCGAGCGTCTGGAGCACCGCGCTGACGGTGGCGTCGTCGCCGTGGTATCGGTCCCGCAGCGCCGGCTGGAGCTGGGTCACGTCGTATTGCCGGAGCGCCTTGGGCACGTCGTTGTAGTGCCGCACCACCGCCTCGAGCGTGGGGTAGGCGCCGCTGTGCATGTAAGGCGCGGTCAGCTCCACGTTGCGCAGCGGGGCCACGCGGAAAAAGAAGGCGTATTGCTCCACGCCGATCACGTCGCCCCGACCGCGGTCCAGCGGCGCCGCGGTCTCGGTGCCGGGGCCGATCTGGGGCGCGCCCACGTTGGCGAACCCGCCCCCCAGCAGCGGCCCGTTGTGACAGGAGCCGCACCGGGCCTCCCCGAAGAAGAGCAACGCCCCCCGCTTCTGCTCCGCCGTGAGCGCGGCGGCGTCGCGCTCGAGGTAGCGGTCGAACGGGGACTGGGTGCGGGTGAACGCTTCGATCTCGAACGCCGCGATCGCCCTGGCCGCATGCTCGAAGCCCAACTGGATCTCGGGGGTGCCGGGGAACGCGGCCGCGAAGAGACTCCGGTACTCGGGGAACGCCAGCACCCGCCGCATGACGCCCTGCCAGATCGCGGTGAGCTGGCTGTCCCCCAGCTGAGCCAGCTCGTTGGGCCCACCGAACACGTCGGTGTCGCCGGGCTGGCCCCGCATCTCCCGGCGATCCAGCACCGGGAACATGGCCTGGGCGGCCAGCACGTTGGGGAGGCCGGGCGGGAGCAGCGACCCGGCGGGCGTATCGAACGACCCGCCCGGGAACCCCGAGATCCGGCCGTCCCAGAACAGGTAGAACAATCCCAGTCCCGCGTTGAGCAAGGAGGGGGCGTTGCGCGGGACGAACTCCCGCCCCTCGCCCGGGGTGCGGGCGGTGCCCGATCCCGTCCCCCCCGTGCCCACGGCGAGCGAGAGCCCGTCGCCCAGATGGCTCGCCGGGTGATGACAGGTGGCGCAGGAAACGTCCCGATTGCCGCTCAGGAGCTTGTCGAAGAAGAGCGCCCGCCCCAGCGCCACCAGCGCCGGGTCCTGGCGGGGCACCGGGCCGATCGGGATGACGCCCCAGCGGTCGAGCTGCTGGCGCAGCTGGACGTCCACCGGCGGCGGAGCCGGCGGCTCGGGCGGCCCCACGTTGGGATCGCAGGCCGCGAGCAGGACGGCGAACGCGAGGCCAGCCACGCGACGGCTCATCGGGCCCTCCCGGTCAGCGCAACGGAAGCGCGAAGGACACCTGGTGGGTCACCACGGTGACCGCCTCTAGCGTCAGCGGGCCGCTCGGGGCCACCAGGATGTTGGCACCCGCCTCGGCCGCGGCAAGACGAAGGTCCGGCGCGACTCCCGGCCGTCCGGTACCGTGGTGCGCCCGCCCGCGATATCGGATCTCGAACTCCGGGAAGCGGAGGCTCAGGCCCCAGGTGGGCGCCCACTCCACCCAGCTTTCCTCCAGGGTCCGGCGGAAGCCCTGTACGCGGTCGCGCTGTACCAGCCCGTAGCGCACCGAGCGCACCACCAGCCCGAATTGCAGCGACACCACCCGCCCGAGCCCGGTCAGCTCGAGGTCCCGGCTCAGGCCCAGTCGCACCAGGGCGTTCGAGAAGCGGAACCGGTTCTCGATCGTCGCCCCACCCGCGGGGATGGTGTCGCCCCGGCTGGTCTCGACCGGAGCCGCCGCCTCGGCCCAGGTGTGACTCCAGACGGGCTCGTAGATCAGGTCCACCCCGAACTTCGCGGGCCCCCAGGTCCGAGCGACCCCGATCCCCAGATTGTAGGCATGAGACGTCCCGGGGTCGCGCGGGATGTTCATGATCTCGTAATTCGGGATCTTGGGGTGAGACATCCGGTTCACGGTTCCCAGCCAGCCGATGCGCCATCCCCCGGTCCCCAGCGGCCGCTGGTACTGGAGCTGCACGCCCCAGGTACGGGTGCGATCGGCGTTTTCCTCGACTCGTGGTCGCAGGACCACCTGCTGGCGCCCCGGGTCCCAGACCGGGTCGAGGTAGGTCACCTCATGGGTCATCCCGAAGCGATGATGAACCAGCACCGCCTCGAGCGAGCGCGCGCCGGACCAGTCCTTGAGCAGGCCCAGGCGCAAGTCGGTCGCCTGGCCCAGCTGCCGGATCCGCGCGCTTTCCGCATAGAGCAGGTCTACGCCGTCGAGCGCCGTCAGCCGGGCCCACCACAGGCTCGCGCCGACCGACAACCCCCGGTCTCGGAATCGCTTGCCCAGGAGGGCGAAGAGGTAGGCGTTCCCATGCGTCCGGTCGGCCGGACCCAGCTCGGGGCCGGGGGGCGGATCGATCAGGGGGCGATCCAGCAGGATCAGGTCCTGGGGAAACGGGGTGGGCTGGGCGGCGTCCACCTCCTGGAGCGCGAGCATCATGGCTCCGTACCACGGTCCCTGTCTCCCCGCGGCCCCCAGCGGCAGCGACCGCCCGCCCCCGGCCCGCCGGGAGACGCGGAACACTCCCGGCGAGCCGAACACATACGCCCCGGGGAGCCGCGTCACCGTTGCGGGGTTGGAGAAGGGGTCGCCCAGCGTGTCGGCCAGCGCGATCGCGACCCCGCCCATGCCGAGGCGGCCCGAGGGGAACAACTCGAACTGGTCTCCCTGGGCGACGGGGACGGTCCGGATCGAGATCACCTGAGCGGACCCGAGCCGGGCGAGCGCCAGGAGCGGGAGGGAGAGGCGCACGGCGGTGCGGGTCATGCGACACCTCGCGGGGAAGGAGGTCCGTACGGTGAGACCCCGCGATGGGGCGCCGGGTCACGATGGTGGGGCCAGGGCCTCCCGGCCCGAGCGGCTCACAGCCCCAGCCAGACGTTGACCTTGACGAGGAAGATGTTCGCGGCCGGCCCTCGGAACAGGGCCGGCACGTCACGGGCCAGGTCGATGGTTCCCCGGGTCAGCTCCGAGTCACCCGTGCGGGTCCACACGACGTAGAGGGTGGAGCCCGGGCGGTACTCCCACCGGAGCACGGCGTTGCCGCGGAGGGCCCGCCGCGCGAAGCTCGGGTCCAGGACGACGAATCGCGCGGCCGGCCCGCCCGGCCCGTCGGGATCGATGAAGATCGAGTCGGGGCTGCCCGCCCGAACGGAATCGGTGCCGATGTCCACGCCATAGACCAGGCGGCGCAGCGAGCGCGGGGCCGCGAACTCCTTGTACCGGGAGTAGGCGCCGCTGGCGATCAGGGGTTGGAGGAACAGCTCGAATGTGAGGGTCGGGGAGAAGGTGACGTTGAGGCGCGTGTTCAGCGAGAGCTCCTGCTGCACCAGATCCGCGAACACGTAGCGTCGCCCGTAGAACGCGGTGGCTGTCGAGTCGGGAACCGTGGTGACGTATTGAAAGCCCACGGCTTCGCGACTCCAGGACGGCCCGACGGACAGGCTCACCCGCGAGCTCGGCCGGAGCTGCACCTCGAGATTCACCTCGCGCCCGCAGTCGCCGTCCCGGTTGCAGCCCAGCTCGGCCTCCGCCTCGACCACGATCGGGTGGCGGTCGTCGGTTTCGACTTCGACCAGCCAGAAGTCGCTGCCCGGCCGGCGCAGGACCGGGCCGCCCCGGCTCAGCCGGTCGTCCAGCAGGTTCGGCCGGCGGATCCAGAACCCGCGGATCTCCCAGTAGTTGTGCGGCTGGATCGAGCCGAACAGGTGGACCTGCCGATCGGTCAGGTCGCCGTCGAAGTTGAACTGTTGCTGAGCGCCGACCAGGAGCGCCAGCTCCCGATACCAGGTCGTGGGCCGGGTCCAGGTGCGCGCCAGGTTGCCGTTCATCCACCAGTAGTCGGCGCGGGAGAAGAAGGCGATGTCGTTGTTGTCGAAGCCCGGCGTGCGGAAGCTGGTGGAGATCTCCCACAGCAGATTGCCGGCTTCCCGCGCGAGCCGGGCGTACCCGCCCAGCCCGCGGAGGGCGGTGAGCGAGGAGTCGTAGGCGTCGCTCAGCCAGCCGTTGGTCCCGTGGCCCCGGTCCGGGCGCTGGAAGTACCGCGCGCTCGAGTGCTGGACCCGCAGGATCGCGGCGGAGTCCCCCGTGACCTGGCTCGCCGCGAGTTGGGCCATGAGCTGGTAGGTCCGCCTCCCGAACCACATGTCGGTCGCGAGTCCGACGGTCTCGGACCGCCGGGTGAGGCGCTCTCGGAGGTAGGGCTCGTCCAGATCGCGCCACACGGAGGTCGCCATCGCGCGAACCACGGTCGCGCCGCCGCGCAGGTCTTTGGCCACCCGGGCGGCGAAGTAGTTGGTGAGCGGCTCGACGGTCACCTCCCGGCGGGAGCCGTCGGTCCGCTCGACCAGGGCCCGCTCGCGGCGGGTGACGGCGTCGAGCACGCCGAGGGACCACCCGCCGGGTGTCCGGCCGGTCAGCTTGGCCGCCCCCAGGATGGCGGTGCGCTCCGGCACGTCGGCGAAGGCGTCCTCGGGCGACCGCCTGGCCGGCAGCTGGGGCGAGCGGCCGATTCGCCGGGTGCTGAGCAGCGACAGACTCGACACGTTGGAGCAGAAAAAGCAGTTCAGCCCGCCCAGCCCGAAGTATCCGGCTCCCTCGACGAAGAACGGGCGCCGTTCCTCGAGAAACGTCTCGAAGGCCGAGAGGTTGACGACGGCCGGATCCACCTCGACCTGGCCGAAGTCGGGGTTCACCGTGACGTTGAGCGTGAGGTTGGACGTCAGCAGAATCCGCGCGTCGGCGCCCACGCGGGCGTCCCAGGCGTGCGGGTCCTGAAACGGGTCGGCGGGGTCGCTCACCGGTACGCTGGCCGACCGCCCCACCGCGTAGGGGAGGATCTCGGCCCGCCCCGGCGCTCGGGTGACGACCAGGCCGCGAAGATGCCCGAAGCGCGCCGGACCGCCCGCCTCGGTCAGGCCCCAGAACGCCCACATGGACAGCTCGTTCAGCCGGCTGGCCTGCCGCCAGATCTGGAGGCCCCAGGTCTGCTCTCGCACCGTCGCGGGATAGCGCAGCTGGGAAAACGGAATCCGGAGCTCCGCGGTCCAGCCGAGGGAGTCGATCGCGGTTTCGACCTCCCAGACGGGATCCCAGGATTCGTCCTCCCCGCCCCCCAGCCCGTTGGCGTCGCCCCGCACGCCCGAGGGGTTGACCCGGAAGAACAGCCGGCCGATGTGGTCGTGGTAGGTGTCGAAGATCAGCTCGAGGTAGTCGGAGTCGGGGTTGACGTCCCGGCGCACCAGGCGGGTCCGGACACCTCCCGCCCCGCTGTCGTCGTACATGCGGGCGCCCACGTAGAGCGCCGCGGCGTCGTAGAGGAACCGCACCTCGGTGCGCTGGGTGGCCGGCCGACCCTCGTGAGGCCGGCTCTGGCGAAAGTCGGAGGCCGGCGGCGCCAGGCGCCACGCCTCTTCGTCGAGTCGCCCGTCGAGACGCACCTCGCCCTGGAGGGCGACGGCGCGCACCTCGGGCGGCTGGGTGGGGTGGATGCTCTGCGCAACGCCGGAAGCCGCGGGGGCGACGACCAGGGATGCGAGGAGGACGGGCGCTCTCGGCATCTGCGGGACCGGGGCTGGGGGTTACTGCATCTGACGCGCCAGGGCCCCGAAAGGTTGCACCGCCGAGCCGGCGCAGCCCGGTGCCGGCGGCGGCGGGTC
>DATLXT010000117.1:0-2613 GCA_035575475.1 Gemmatimonadales bacterium
GGCCTTACGACCTCGCCTCACCGCCCGGCCCCGGCCCCGGCCCCGGCCCCGGCCGAGGGATCCCGACCCGCCGCCCCAACGGCCAGAGGCCCAGCACGACCGTTCCGACCACGCAGAGCAGCCCTACCCAGTCCCCCAGCCGCACGTAGAGGGTCATCACGTCGCTGGTCCGCAGCGTATCTACCACCGCGGCTTCGGTCTCGAGGCCGGTCTCGGCGTACACCCGTCCCAATGGATCCACGAACTCGGAGATGCCGGAGTTGGCGGCCCGGGCCACGCCCATGCGGGTCTCGATCGCCCGCAGGACCAGGTGGGAGGCGTGCTGGTAGGGCGCCGAGGTGCGCCCGAACCAGGCGTCGTTGGTGATGTTCACCAGAAAGTCCGCGCCCAGCCGCCGGTAGCGGCGCGGCAGGTCCTCGAACGCGGACTCGTAGCAGATCAGCGGGCCGAATCGGCCGAAGGCCGTGGCATAGACCGGCAGCTCGCGCCCGCGGCTGAACCCGCCGAAGAAGCGAAGGTTGCCGAACCACTCCGGGGGAACGAACGGCACGCGTTCGACGATCGGAACCAGGTAGTGCTTGCCGTAGACCGGGTACCGGCGCCATGCCCCCGAAGCATCGACGAAAAAGGCGGCGTTGAAGTAGTCGTAGTCGTCGGGCCCGCGAAAGACCGCGTAAAGACCCCCGGTGAACAGCGGGCTCTGGGCGTCACGGGTGAACCGCGCGATCGCCGAATCCCAGACCGGGCGCAGCTGGAGGTAATAGGGGACCGCGGCCTCGGGCCAAACGATGAGGTTCGGCGCGGCGCGGTGGTGCAGGGTGCGCGACAGCCGCAGGAGCTTGGCCACCACGCTGTCGCCCGGCCGTTCCCACTTCTCGTGGTACCCCTCGTTGGGTTGGATCAAGCCCACGCTCGCCAGGTCCCGTACCGGCAGGGCCCGCATCCGCCACGCCCCGTAGGCGGCGGCGAGCACGATCGAGCCCAGCACCGGCGCCAGGTACCGAACCAGCGCCGCTCCCTTCCCCGTTCCCCCCTCCCGCTTCCCGGCCAGCCCTTCCACCAGCATGACGTTCGCCCAGGCCACCCACAGCGTCACCCCTCGGGCGCCGGCGAGGTCGGCCCATTGCACCAAGACCGGCGCGTCGGCCAGGGAGGTCCCCAGACCCAGCCAGGGGAAGCGGATGTCGCCCTGATGACCCACGGCCCACTCCACCGCCGTCCAGGCCACGGGAAACACCACCGCCAGGGGCACCCGGGGCGCGGCGAGGCGCACCCGCACCGTGAACCAGAAGAGCGCCCCGGTCCAGAGCGCCAAGATCGTGATGGTGGCGAGGTACCCCAGGGCCGAAAGGGGGGTGAAGTGCCAGAGCGCCACGACCATCCAGTAGAGCACCAGGGCCTGGGCCGCGAGGCCGTACCAGAATCCCCGGCGGAAGGCGAGCCGGGCATCGCGCGCCGCCAAGGCGTCCTGGACCAGAAGGATGGCCGGGGCCAGCGCCACGAAGCTCAGGGCGGGCAAGGGGAACGGCGGGTAGCTGGCCGCGAGCAGGATCGCCCCGACGGCGGTGAGAACGGCTGCCCGTCGGGAGCTCACAGGGTCACGTCGCGCCCTTCGTCGGCCGACCGGTAGACCGCTTCCAGCACGCGGTGCAGGGCGATCTGGTCACGCGGGGCGGGGGCATTCACTTCGCCCTTGATCACGGCCAGAAAGTACATCCACTCGGCGCGATACGACTGGGTGAACATGGTCTCGCGCCCCGTCGCGCCGGTCGGGGTGACGTCCACCGGCGACCCATGGAACTCCTTGAACACGCGCAGCGGTCCGATGGCCGCCGACCCCTTGGTCCCGGCGACATCGAACCAGAACCGCTCGCCCTCCCCGAAGTGCCGATAGCTGACGTCGATGGAGAGGAGCGCGCCCTCGTTGCAGGCGATCAGCGCGGACCCCATGGTTTCCACGTCCTCGCCGGGGTGCCGCACGAAGTGCGCCGACACCCGGCGCACCGGCGGCCACCCCGCGAGCCAGAGTCCCAGGTCGAGGAGCGGCAGCCCCAGGTCGAGGAATGCGCCGCCGCCGGCTTCCTGCCGGCGCAGGCGCCAGGACGCCATCTGGCGAGCCGGCTGAAAGGTGTACCAGCCGGCGTGAATGGCGTCGAGCCCCCCCAACTCTCCGCCGCTCAGGAAGCCCCGCACCGCCTGGACGTCGGAGCGAAAGCGGTGATTCATGGCCACCATCACCCGGCGGCCGTACTTCTCCGACGCCTGAAGCACCCGTTCCACGCCCGCGACCGACAGCGCCAGGGGCCGTTCGCACAGCACGTGGAGCCCCGCCGACAAGGCGGCCACCACGTGGATCTCGTGCAGATGGTTGGGCGTGCAGATCACGGCCACGTGGGCCCCGGCATAGCGCAGGACTTCCTCGATGTCGTCGTAGGCGCCGCGAACATCGAACCGCGTCCCCAGCGCCTGAGCCTTGGAGAGGTCGTTGTCGCAGAGCGCCGCGATCTCGACCCCGGGGAGCCGGCGCAGAACCGGCAGATGGGCGATCTGAGCGATCCCGCCCGCCCCGATCACGGCGACGCGGATCGGTTCGGTCATGGCCCCGCCCCCGCC
>DATLXT010000118.1:0-3987 GCA_035575475.1 Gemmatimonadales bacterium
GATCCTCGCGCCCGACCTGGCCCGGGCCGTGGCGGCCCAGCGGGACCGCCTCGACCTGGACCTGATCGCGCGCGCCTACCAGCTGAGCGCCCAGGCGCACCGGGGGCAGAAGCGCCAGTCGGGCGACGATTTCCTCTCGCACTCGGTGGCGGTGGCCACGATTCTGGCCGACCAGCAGATGGATGCCACCACCATCGCGGCCGCGCTGCTGCACGATGCGGTGGAGGACTCCAACGTCACGCTGGACGACATTCGGCGCGAGTGCGGGGCCGAGGTGGCCGACCTGGTGGACGGCCTCACCAAGATCGCGTCTCTCACGTTCCGCTCGAGCGTGGAGGAGCAGGCGGAGAACTACCGCAAGCTCCTCCTGTCGGTGGCCAAGGACGCGCGGGTCATCATCGTCAAGCTGGCCGATCGGCTGCACAACATGCGCACGCTGGAGCACCTCTCCGAGGACCGCCAGCGGCGCATCGCGCTGGAGACGCGGGAGATCTACGCGCCCCTGGCGCACCGGTTCGGGATGGCCGGGGTGAAAGCGGAGCTCGAAGACCTGGCGTTCCGGTTTCTGGAGCCGGCGGATTACCTGGCGCTGCGGAAGAAAGTGCGGGACCGGCGGGACGAGCGGGACCGGACCATCGAGCGCCTGCGGGCGCCGCTGGCCGAGGAGCTGACCCGGGCGGGCCTCACCGACTTCGAGATCACGGGCCGGCCCAAGAACCTCTGGTCGATCTACAAGAAGATGAAGAAGCGGGGGAAGCCGTTCGAGGAGATTTACGATCTCCTCGCGGTGCGGGTGCTGGTGAGCACCATCCCCGACTGCTACCACGCGCTGGGCGTGATTCACCACAAGTGGACCCCGCTCCAGGAGCGGATCAAGGACTACATCGCGAGCCCCAAGTCGAACGGCTATCAGTCCCTGCACACCACCATCTTCGGGCCGGGCGGTCAGCTGTACGAAATCCAGATCCGCACCCGGGAAATGCACCGGACCGCGGAATACGGCATCGCGGCGCACTGGCTCTACAAGGAAGGGGGCAAGGGGGGCGACGAGCTGGACCGGCACCTGGCCTGGTTCCGGCAGCTGATCGAGCTCCAGCAGGATACGCACACCCCCGAGGAATTCCTGGAGTTCCTCAAGGTCGATCTCTACCAGGACGAGATCTTCGTGTTCACCCCTCGCGGGGATGTGAAGCGGCTCCCGGCCGGGGCGACCCCGCTCGACTTCGCGTTCGCGGTCCACACCGAGGTGGGGCAACGGTGCCAGGGGGCGCGGGTGAACGGACGGCTGGTGCCGCTGCACCGCCCCCTGAAGAACGGCGACACCGTCGAGATCCTCACCCACCCGCAGGCCCGACCCTCGCGCGACTGGCTGGCGCACGTGCGGACGGCCCGGGCGCGGCACAAGATCCGCCAGTGGGTGAAGCAGGAAGAGCACGACCGCAGCGTCTCGCTGGGGCGCGAGATTCTGGCCCGGGAAGTCCGGCGCCGCCGCCTCCAGTCGCCCGACGAGGACCGGCTGGCCCAGGCCGCCGCGGCGCTCTCGCTGGGGGGCCCGGAGCAGCTTCAGGCCGCGGTGGGGCGGGGCGACGTCCCGCTAGGCCAGGTCATGCGGGCGCTCTACCCCGAGCTCGCGCCCGAAGAGCTCCAGCCCCCCAGGCCGACCGCGTTCGGGCGGGTGGTGGACCGGCTCCGCCTGGGGCGGGGGATCCGGATCCAGGGGGTGGACGGCCTGCTGGTCCGCTACGCGCAGTGCTGCCAGCCGGTGCCCGGGGACGCGGTGGTGGGCTACGTGACCAAGGGCCGGGGGATCTCGATCCACCGGAGCGATTGCCCCAATCTGCTCACCCTCGCGGTCGAGGTCGAGCGGCGCGTCGAGATCGATTGGCAGGGGCTCGAGGGCGAGGTGTTCGTGGTGCGGCTGGCTCTCGAGGGTGAGGACCGCCGCGGACTCTACGCCGACATCTGTCAGGCGATCTCGGAAACCGGGACCAACATCCGGTCGGCCGAGCTGGTCTCCCGGGACGGGGCGGTATTCGGCTCGGTGCTGGTGGAGGTCGAGAACCAGACTCACCTCCAGAAGGTCCTGCGCGCGGTCCGGCGGGTGAAGGGCGTCACCGCCATCGCCCGGCGGGACGCCGGTCCCGCCGCCGAGCCCGCGCTCGGTTAACTTTCGGGTGATGCCGTTCGACCTCCGCTCCCCGCACGCCCCGGCGGGAGACCAGCCGCGCGCCATCGCGGAGCTGTTGCAGGGCCTCGAGCGGGGCGACCGCTACCAGACCCTGCTCGGCGTGACGGGGTCCGGGAAGACCACCACCATGGCGCACGTCATCGCCGGCTTCGGCCGGCCCGCCCTGGTGCTGTCCCACAACAAGACGCTGGCGGCCCAGCTGTACGGGGAACTCAAGGGCTTCTTCCCCTCGAACGCGGTCGAGTTTTTCATCTCCTACTACGACTACTACCAGCCCGAAGCCTACGTCCCGGCCACCGACACCTACATCGCCAAAGACGCCACCATCAACGACGACATCGAGGCCCTCCGCCTGCGCGCCACCTCGAGCCTGATGGAGCGGGACGACGTGATCATCGTGGCCAGCGTCTCGGCGATCTACGGCCTGGGCGACCCGGAGCTCTACCGCGAGCTCCTGGCCACGGTGTCGGTGGGGGAGGAGCGGGCCCGCGACGCCATCCTGGAAGCCCTGGTCGCCATTCAGTACGCCCGCAACGACACGGCGTTGGAGCGGGGGAGCTTCCGGGTGCGGGGCGACACCATCGAGATTCTGCCCGCCTACGACGAGCAGGCGGTGCGCATCGAGCTGTGGGGCGACACGGTGGAGCGCATCACCAAGGTGGACCCGCTCACCGGCGCCCCGATCGCCGAGCTCCAGCGCTGCGCTATCTACCCGGCCACCCACTTCGTCACCGAGCGGCCGCGCATCGAGCGGGCGGTGGCCGCCATCCGCGCCGAGCTGAAGGAACGGCTGGCGGAACTGCGGGCCCAGAACAAACTGCTCGAGGCCCAGCGGCTGGAGTCCCGCACCAACTTCGACATCGACATGCTGCTGGAAGTGGGACGGTGCGCCGGAATCGAAAACTACTCCCGCCACCTCACCGGCCGCCGCCCGGGGGAGCGGCCGGCGTGTCTCCTGGACTATTTCCCGAAGGACTTCCTCTGCATCATCGACGAGTCGCACCAGACCCTCCCGCAGCTGGCGGGGATGTACGAAGGCGACCGCTCGCGCAAGCAGACGCTGGTGGACTACGGGTTCCGGCTCCCGTCGGCCCTCGACAACCGGCCGCTGAAGTACGACGAATTCATGGCCCTGGTTCCCCGGATCCTGTTCGTCTCGGCGACCCCGGGCGAGGAAGAGCTGCGACTGTCGGGTGGCGTGGTGGTGGAGCAAATCATCCGGCCGACGGGCCTGGTGGACCCGGAAGTGGAAGTGCGGCCGGTCCGGGGGCAGGTGGACGACCTGCTCCACGAAATCCGCCTGCGGGCCCAGCGGAACGAGCGGGTCCTGGTCACCACGCTGACCAAGCGGATGGCCGAGGACCTGACCGACTACCTCCAGCAGCACGGCGTGCGGGTGCGGTACCTGCACTCCGAGATCGACGCCATCGAGCGAGTCGAGATCATCCGGGGCCTCCGGCTGGGCGAGTTCGACGTGTTGGTGGGCATCAATCTCCTTCGCGAAGGGCTCGACCTGCCGGAGGTCTCCCTGGTGGCCGTCCTGGACGCCGACCAGGAGGGGTTTCTCCGCTCCGACCGCTCGCTGATCCAGACCGTGGGTCGGGCGGCGAGGAATCTCCAGGGGAAGGCCATCCTCTATGCCGACCGCGTGACCGGCTCGATGCGCCGGGCGCTCGACGAGATGGCCCGCCGCCGGCGCCTCCAGGAGGAACACAACCGGCGTCACGGGATCACGCCGCGGTCCATCGTCAAGTCGGTGGGGGACATCCGCTTCGTGACCCGGGTGGCCGACGCGCGCG
>DATLXT010000119.1:0-2869 GCA_035575475.1 Gemmatimonadales bacterium
CGGCGGCGAGCGAGCCCGACATCCTGCTGCCGCCGATGACCGACAACACGCTCGCGCGCGACATCTCGGACCAGATCTTCCTGAAGCTGGCCGACATCGGGATGTCGCTGAACACCGTGGGCGATACGGACTTCCAGCCACTGCTGGCTCAGCGCTGGGAGTGGGACGACCCCCTCACGCTGGTCTTCCACCTGGACCCGCGAGCCCGCTGGCACGACGGGACGCCGGTCACGGCGGCGGACGTCGCTTTCACGTTCGACGCCTATACCGCGCCCGAGACGGGCTCCCCCTACCGCACGGTGCTCTCGCGCATTCGCGCGGTCACGGCGCGGGATTCGCTGACGGCGGTCTTCCGCTTCCGGGAGCGCTACCCGGAGATGTTCTACGACGCGGTTTATCACATGCGGATCCTCCCCGCGCACCTCCTCCACGTGGTGCCGCGGAACCGATGGGCGACCGCCGAGTTCGGGCGCCGACCGGTGGGCAACGGTCCTTACCGGTTCGTGGACTGGCGGGCCAGCGAGCACATCGAGCTCGTGGCCGACTCGGGCTTCTTCCTGGGCCGTCCGCATATCGCCCGGCTCATCTGGCGCGTGACCGCGGACATGCCGGCGGCGGTCAATCTGTTGCTGGCGGGCGAGGCGGATGCCATCGAGTTCCTCATCACGCCCGAGCTGCTGCGCCGCGTGCGCGAGGCGCCGCACCTCGCCACCTACCCGTATCCGGCCTCCACCTATACCTACCTGGCGTTCAACTTCCGGGCCTACGGCGACACCAGCCGCCCCCATCCCCTCTTCGCCGACCGCGACGTGCGCCGGGCGCTGTTCATGGCGACCGACCGGGAGCGACTGCTCCAGAGCGTGCTGGGCGACCTGGCGAAGGTGCCGCCCGCCCCCATCCCGCAGATGTGGTGGCTGTGGCAGCTCGATGCCCGCCCGCTGCCCTTCGATTCCGCCGGGGCGGGGCGACTCCTGGACCGCCGGGGGTGGCGCGACACGGACGGCGACGGCGTACGGGACAAGGACGGGGCCAAGCTCTCGTTCCGCCTGGCGGTGCCCACCACCAGCGCGGTGCGGCGGCGGTACGCCCAGTTGCTCCAGGCCCAGTATCGGCCGCACGGCGTCGAGGTGCGAATCGAAGAGCTGGAGCCCACCGTGCTCCAGGAGCGCGCGGCAGCCGGTCAGTTCGACGCCGCCCTGGCCTCCTGGGTGACCGACCCCACGCCCACGTCGAGCTTTCCCCAGACCTGGAGTTCCGCCGGGGCTGGAGGGTCGAACTGGAGCCGCTACGCCAATCCCGAGTTCGACCGCCTGGTGGCGCGGGCCGCCGCCGCGCCGGCGCCCCAGAACCGGCGGCTCTGGGAGGCCGTGCTCCGCCTCCTGAACGACGATGCCGCGGGCATCTGGTTGTACGCCATCAACAACATCGCCGCCGTTCACTCGCGGGTGGCGGACGTGCGCATCCGGCCCGACAGCTGGTGGGCGCTGGTGCGCACCTGGCGGATCCCTCCCGACCGGCTGATCGACCGAGACCGCGCGAGGCGCTAAATGACGGCGTGGCTGCTGCGCCGCGTCGCCGCCGCGACGGCCATCGTCTTCGCGGTCGTCACGCTCGTCTTCCTGCTGGTGCACCTCGCCCCCGGACGCCCCTTCGAGGGATCGGAGCGCGTGCTCGATCCCGCCGCCTGGGAGACCATGCGGGAGCGGTTCTGCCTGGACTGCCCCCTCCACCGGCAGTACACGACGTACCTGGCCGCCCTAGCGCACGGCGATTTCGGCATCTCCTACAGCCAGCGGCGTCCCGTGGCCCAGGTGTTGGCCGACGCCATTCCCCCCACGTTGCTGCTCTCGGGTGCCGCCCTGGCGCTCGATTTCCTGCTCGGGCTGAGCATCGGGGTGTACCAGGCCTTGCGCCGCAACCGGCTGGGCGACGTCGCACTGGGTCAAGTGACGCTCTTTCTCTATTCCGTGCCCACGTTTTGGCTGGGGCTGGCCCTGGTGCTCGTCTTCGCCGTGTGGCTGGGGTGGTTTCCCGCCGCCGGGATGCGAAGCCCGGCCCTGCCGACCTCGGCGCCGTGGCTGGTCCGAGCCCTGGACGTGGCCTGGCACCTGACGCTCCCGGCGGTCACGCTGGGGCTCGTGGCCGCGGCCGGCACCGCCCGCTACCAGCGGGCGGCGATGCTCGAGGTGCTGGAGCAGGATTTCATCCGCACCGCCCGGGCCAAGGGCGCGAGCGAACGCCGGGTCGTGCTGCGCCACGCCTTCCGCAACGCCCTGCTCCCCGTGATCACGCTGCTGGGCATGTCCTTCCCCATCCTGCTCACGGGCGCGGTGCTGATCGAAACCGTGTTCTCCTGGCCCGGGATGGGGCGGCTGGCCGCCGAGGCCGTCTTCCGGCGCGATTACCCGGTGGTCACCGCCACCGCGCTGGTGGCGGCCGCGATGGTGGTGCTCGGCAACCTGTTGGCCGATCTGCTCTACACCGTCGCCGACCCGCGCATCCGAGTGCGCGAGGCATGACTCCCGGCTCCGCCCTGGCGTTGTTTCTCGTCATGGCCCTGGCCTGGACGACGGCCCGCTGGATCCGAACCCGGGCGGGCCGCACCGCCGCCGGGACCCGCTTCTTCCGCCACCCCGCGGCCGCGCCCGGCATCGCGGTGCTGGTCTTTTTTGTCCTGATTGCGCTGGCGGCGCCTCTGGTGGCTCCCTATGACCCGGTCGTGCCCACCGACATCCTGGCGGGTCGCAACCTCTCGCCCTCCTGGGAGCACGTGCTGGGCACCGACGCGCTCAGCCGGGACGTGTGGAGCCGGCTGGTGTACGGCGCCCGGGTGTCGCTCGCCATCGGCGGGGTGGCCGCCCTTCTGGCG
>DATLXT010000120.1:0-5193 GCA_035575475.1 Gemmatimonadales bacterium
CCGCGTCGTCCAGCCCGGCGATCCGCGCCGCCGCACCCTCGGCGTGGCAGACGTCGAGCGGAAACGCATGCGCCCGTCCCCCGCCGGCGCAGATCTCCGCAGCCGCCCGCTCGAGCCGGTCTACCCGCCGCGCCGCGAGCCACACCTCCACGCCCCGCCGGGCCAGACGCCGGCTGAGCGCAAGGCCGATCCCGCTCGAGGCGCCGGTGACCAGCGCCTTCACGGTCCCGCCTCCGGCGCCAGCGTGGCCAGCGCTCGTTCCCGCCGTACCCCGCCGCCCGCGCTGCCGCCCAAGACCCGCGCCGCCCACCTCACACCGTACCCCTGCATGGCGAGCGCGAGCAGCAGTCCGCCCACGGCGTCGATCAGGTAATGGTTCTGGGTATAGACCGTGGCCGCGAAGACCCCCGCGGCCTGGAGCGCCATGATCCCCGCGACCCAGCGCGGCAGCCAGCGCCACCCGATCCAGGCCAGTGTCACCGCGCCGGCCACGTGCGAGCTGGGGAAGGCGGTGCCGGCCGACGTCCCCGCCGCGTTCAGGGTGTGCGAGAGCGAGTAGAACCATCCCTGGGTGAGCGGCCCCGCGGGGCGTGGCAGGGCCGCCCCCGGACCGTCCACCGGAAACGCCAGATAGCAGGCGAAGCAGACCAGATAGGTCAGGAGCAGTCGCCAGGTCAGATCCCGCAGCGCCTCGCTACGGCCCTGCCAGATCAGCACCAGCGGCGGCACCACCAGCATGGCGTAATAGGACACGTACACGAAATGCAGGGACTCACTCAGCCAGACCTGCGGCATCGCCGGCATCCAGACGGCGTTGACGTTGGAGCCGAACAGCACCCGGTCGAGCAGGGCCACGGCGGCATCCTGCGGCCCGTTCCCCGCCAGGACGTAAACCAGGTCGAGCTCGCCGAAGAACGCCGCGAGCCAGAGCAGGGGATAGAGATCATGCAGCCTGCCCAGGGCCCGAGACCGGTCGGACGCCGCCGCCAGCAACCAGGGGAGCGCGATCGCGGCGACATGTGCGCCGAGTACCCACGGGGCCCAGGGGGCGTGGTTCGCGAGGGGCACCCACACTCCCGCGAGCGCGAGGTTGTAGAGCTGAAGCAGCCGATCCACCGGACGGACCGCGCTCATAGCCATCCCGCCGCGCGGTACCAGGCCGCAGTCTCCTGCACCCCCCGCTCCACCGAGTAGGCCGCGCGAAAGCCCAGCTCGGCCTCGGCCCGGCTGGGGTCACACACCCAGCGAGCCTGCGCCAGCTCAGCCAGCCGCTCGCGGTTGAGGATCGCCGCGCCTCCCCCCGCCCTGGCGACCGCCTCGGCCGCCAGAGCCACCACCCAGGCGGCCAGGGGCGGCAGGCTCACCAGGCGCGGCGTCCGGCCCACGGCCCGCCCGGTGGCCTGGGCGAACTGCCGCCACGTCACGGGGCGGGGATGGGCGAGACAGTAAGTCCGCCCCACGGCGGCCGGCGCGCTCGCGGCGGCCAACAGCCCGCTGACCACGTCCCGCACGTATACCAGACTCAGTTCCCGGTCCCACCCGCCCACGGTCAGCGCCAGGCCGCGGCGCACCAGCTGAAACACCTTCAGCACCCCGCGCTCCCGAGGTCCGTACACCGACGGCAGGCGAATCACGGTACCGGGCACCCGATCGCGAAAGGCGTGCAGCACCGCCTCCGCAAACAGCTTCGAGCGCCCGTAGTGAGAGAGGGGGCGCGGCGCCGTGTCCGGCCCGAGCAGGCCGCCGTTCCGGTTCGGTCCCAGCGCCGCCAGGGACGACAGCAGGATCACGCGCGGCGCCGCCCCGTCGTGCCGGGCGGCCGCTCGGAGCACGCACTCGGTCCCGTCCGCGTTGACGGTGTAGAAGTCGGCGGGGCGACGCGCTTCGGTCAGTCCCGCCAGGTGGAAGACGACGTCGCTGCCGCGCAACAGCTTCGCCAGCCGGACCTGGTCTGCGAGACCCCCGTCGTCATAGGCGATCGGCAGGCCCTCGATCCACGGAGTCCGCCCTCCGGGACGTTCCACGCAGATCACCTCGTCGCCCCGAGCCACCAACGCCTCGATCAGGTGACTTCCGATGAAGCCCGCTCCGCCTGTGACCACCGCTCGCATGTCGGTCTCCCGCGTAGTGCGCGGGCAAGCTGCGGGGCGGCGGTCAAGACCCGCTCAAGCGGCGCGAGCCAGCGTGAGCGGAACCCGGTGGCCCTCCGGCCCCCAGGCGCGTGCGACGAACGGCGAGCGACGGCACGCGGAGCGCGGCCTTCCAGCCGCGGAGGTTGGACCGGCTCGTCATGGGGCCTCGCCTCCCAGGTCGTGAATCGCCCGTACCACCGCCTCCGGCCGTTCTTCGTACAGGAAGTGGCCCGCTCCGGCGATGGTGTCCAGCGAGAAGCGCGGGAGGCGCCCGGCGAGCAGGGCGACTTCCTCGCCGTTGGGCGCGCCCTCGTGCGGCACGCCGCCCACCAGCAGGCGCACGGGACACCGGATCGCACCGAGCCGCGGCGCGAGCGCCTCCGGCTCCCGCGCCCGGGCCATGGCGAGATAGGCACGGAGCGCGGCGTCCAGGTCGCGCGTTGCCCCCGCGGTGTACCCGTCGAGCACCTCCTCGGTCACCCAGGTCGCGTCGCCCGAGCTGGCCCTCAGGAATCCGCCCACTTTCTTGCGGATGCGCTTCGCGCCGCCGAACAGCTTCACCCACGGCACCAGCCGCAGGGCGCGGCGGAACCCGGGCGTCGTCGCCGTCTCGGCCGGCCCGCCCTCGAGCGACACGATGCCGCGAACCAGATCGGGCCGGCGGTAGGCCAGGCGGAACGCCATGGACCCCCCGATGGCGTGGGCGACCACGACGCTCCGGCGCACGCCCAGCACGTCGAGCACCCGGGCGATGCGATCGGCCTGTGCCGTGAGGGAGTAGTCCGCGCGCTCGGGTCGCCCGGACGAACCGACGCCGAGGGGCTCGATCACGATCGCCCGGTACCCCGCGTCGGCGAGCGCGGGGAGCAACCGCCGATACCCGAAGGCCGAACCGAAGAGCCCCGGCAGCAACACCACGGGCTCGCCCGCTCCGGCGATGGTCACCTGAACCGACTCGGCCGGGTCGAGCGTGACGGGAAAGCTGCTGCTCGTGGTGTCCGGCACGAGCAGGCACAGGAGGATCCACATCTCGACTCTCCTTCGCTGGTCCGAGCCCCTCCCCCGCACTCCTCGCGGCTCTCACGAACAGCGCTCTTCCAGCGAGTAGTGACTCGATGCGCCGGGTCCGACGTCGAGCCGCACCCCGAGCCACCCGCGGCCCTCTCCGGTCCGCCCCAACAGGGTTTGCATCTGGAAACTCGAGACCAGCGTCACCGCGTCGGTCAGGATCCCCTTGTGGTGCTCGACCACGCGAGCGCGCGCGGACTCGCCCACCGGCGTCAGGCCGCCGTCGCCGGGTTCCAGAGGTGTCACCTCGAGGTGCCCGATCGCGTGGAACTGGCTGTGGAAGTCGCCCGCTCGGTTGAGCACCACCTGCTGGCGCAGCCGGACGGGACCCACGACGTGGAAAAACGCCCCGGGCTGCCCCGCGCAGAACGGCCGCGGGATCACCTGGTCGAAGGCGATGACGAAATCCTGCCGCGCCACCACAGGCTCCCCCTCCACCCGTGCGGCGACGTTGAGCGCCGTGGCGCGCCCGTCGCTGGCGATCGCCACCGGCGCGCTCTGGTCCGCGAGCGGGCCGCCGATGGCCGCCCGCAGGTCCCCGGGCAGCCCGCTGTAGATCACGGCCGGGATCTCGCGGAAGGGCGACGGATTGATCGGGTCCGTGGCCAGGAGCGGCAGATCCTGGTCGAGCAGCCCGGCGCGCCGGAAGTCCACCGCCACGAGCTGCTCGGCCAGCTCCCAGCTCACCACCTGATGTTCGGTGGTCCCGGGGATCAACACCTCGAAGTGCGCGTTGGCGAGGGTCCACTCCCCTGCCCCGAACAGCCGCAGGTGGAAGCGCACCGGCCCGTAGTCGCCGCACTCGAGCTGAACGGCGCTGCCCGTCCACCCGGACCCGGTCGCGTACGCGGTCTGCATCCCGCCGATGGCGTCTTTCCAGACGCAGGTGAACGGGAACACGGCGGGGAATTCGAACGCCGTACGGTCGCCGTCGAGCATCATGAGGCTCGCGCGGACCGCGCGCGGCCCGCCCGGCGCGAGGAAGATCAGATTGATGGGATCGCCCGGAGTGCCCGAGAAGTCACCGCCGGTGTAGGGCCAGAATTGGAGCGTGCCACCGCCGAGGGCGACGGTGACGAGGGGCGACGGGGCGGGCGGATCGGTCGTGGCGGCGGAGACGGTCATGCCGGGGGCGACCGGGACCTCCGCACGGTCCTCGCAGGCTCCGAGGAGAGCCGCCGCTAGCGCGGCGGCGGCACGAAGATGACGGAACGACATGGCGCAGCTCCCGAGACGGGGGTCGCGGGAGTGTCGCCCCGGCGTGTCAAGCGCCGGTCAAGCCGATACCGCCTGGAGGATCCGCTCGCGCTGACCCGCCAGCACCATGTCGCGTTCCACCACCTGCCGCACGATGCGCGCGAGGAACGCGTAGCCGCGGGGTTCGAAGGTGAGCCAGCGTTCCCACTCGAGCTGGTCCAGGGCGGCCGTCAGCTCGGGGCCGGCGAGCGCGGTGGCGCGGCCCAGCACGTCGGCGGGGACGCGCTCGCCCAGCACCGCCGCCGCCTTGAGAACCTGCTGGGCGGGCGGGGTGAGCCGGCGGAAGCCCACCCGAATGGCACCCACCACCGCGTCGGGGAGGTCGCCCGGGAGCGAGTCCAGGAGCGTTTTCGCCGGCGCGGGCCAGGCTGCACCGGTCGTGCTGAGATCGAGGCCCAGCGCCACCGCATGGAAGAGCTCGACGGCCAGGAGCGGCAGCCCGGCCGAGTCGGTGGCGATCCGGCGGACGACGCGGTCCAGCTCCGTCTCGCTGTACCGCGGGAATGCCCAGCGGGCGAGGACCCGGAGGTCGTCCTGGCTGAGGGGGGAGAGCCGGACGGTCACGCCCAGGAGCTCGCGCCGCAGGCGTGTGCGCAGCCCCTCGAGCTCCGGGCGAAGCGGTCGTGGCGTGGTGGTGAACACGACGCACAGGGGGGCGCGGGCGAGGTCCCGCAGGGCCCGCCCCAGCGCGAGCAACGACTCCCGATCCACCCACTGCGCGTCGTCGATGAGCGCG
>DATLXT010000121.1:0-13465 GCA_035575475.1 Gemmatimonadales bacterium
CCCCACGACCGCCGTGTCGTTCACCATCACGAGGCGATCCCCCGGGAGGACGCCGCTCTTGGCGGCGGGGCTCCGGGGGAGGACGGCCACCACGGTGGGCACCCCCTCCACGTCTTCGAGCAGAATCCCGGTGGTACCGAGCTCGCCGCGCTCCAGGGCGTTCTGCTTCTCCCAGTCGGCGCGGGCCACGTAATAGCTGTGAGGGTCCAGCGCCCGCAGCATGCCCCGGATCGCCGCCGGGACCAGCTGGCCGTAGGTGACCGAGTCCACGTAGTTGAGCTGGATGTGGCGCAGGACGCCGGAGAAGGTCTGCAACTCCTCGTAGGCGGCCCGCTGAGCGGAGAGGGCGGCGGGGAAGCCCCCGGCGAGGGCGGCGGTGATGAGGAGGCCGGCGGGGGCGCTGCTACTCCAGCGACGCCAGGCGCCGGCGCGCATCGGCGATTTGACGGTCATAACGGCTCGGGGCCAGAGTGAGAAACCGGCGGAACGAGGCCGCCGCGTCGGCGGCCTCGCCCAGCTGTTGCTGGACCACCCCCAGATAGTAGGGCACCCGGGCGTCGCGCGGGTTGGCCTCCAGGGCCTGGCGGAGCGCCTCCTCGGCGTCGGCCAGGCGCCCGGCTTTGGCCAGCGTGACGCCCAGATCCAGCATGAGGCTGGGATCGTCGGGGTTGGCGTTCAGGGCGTGCCGGCGAGCTTCGACGGCCCGATCCCAGCGGGCGGCGCCCTCGTGGATCTCGGCCATGCGAACGTGCGCCATGTAGAAGCCGATGTCCTGCTCCACGACCTCGCGATAGCGCGACAGAGCGTCGGCCGGCCGTCCGGCTCGCTGGTCGAGCACCGCGGCGAACCGGGGTCGAGCGAGACCGCGGTGCGCAGGGCGCGCTCCGCGTCGTCCCAGCGCCGCTCGTTCCAGTAGGCCAGGGCCACATTGTAGTGGGCCGCGGCGTCGTTCGAGTCGGCCCGGGCGCCTCGCTCGAGCTCCGACAGGTCGGCGGCGAGGCGGATCCGTTGCCCTTCCAGCCCCGCCCCCGCCACGACCGCCGCGAGGGTCAGGAGCAGGGCTCCGCCCGCGCCCCGCGAGGTCACGGGCCGGCCTGGAGCCTGGCGAGCCGGGCCCGCGCGTCGGCCGCGTAGTTGCCCAGGCGTTTCGGCGCCAGGGCCAGGAACTGCGCGAAATGCTCCCGGGCTTCGGCGGTCCGGCCCAGGTGCTCGGTGATGGCGCCGAGGGCGTAGTGCGGGAAGGCGTCGCGGGGGCTGGCCGTCGCGGCGCGCCGTAACGTCTCCTCGCCGTCGGCCAGTTCACCGGCCTCGGCCAGCGCCACCCCCAGCTCCACCAGCAGCGAATGATCGTCGGGATTGGTCTCGACGGCGCGGCGGCGCTCGGCCAGCGCCGCGGCCGCCTCCCCGTCGGCGTCGTGCATCGCGGCGAGGCGGACATGCGCCATGTAGAGCCCGACGTCGTGGGTCAGGGCTTCGCGGAACAACGCCACGGCGGTGTCCCGCCGCCCCGCCAGCTGATGCAGGACCCCCAGGACGTAGCGGTATTCGTTGGTCCGAAGCGGGATCGCGATCAGCTCGTCCTTGCTTTCCTCTTCGAGGTTCCGCCGCAGCAGGGTCTCGAAGTCGAGCACTGCCGAGTCGAGGAGGCCCGCCCGGGCGGCGGCATTGCCGCGATACCAGAGCACGTAATTGGGCACTCTGCTGCGGTCCTTGTGCCCCCAATACACCCGCCGGGCCAGGCGGTCGAGCAGCCAGTACGCCTTGGAGTAGTTGCCGCGCCCCAGCTCGACGAACCACTCGTACAGGTACTCGTACAGCTTGGACTCGGCGCTGGTGTAGTCCCGGAAGCCCGAGTCGTCCACCGGGAAGGCGAAGGAGATGATCTCCAGACTCACCAGCGGGTCCACCAGATACGCGCGCTCGCTGAACCGCCGCGCTTCTTCCAGAGGGTCCTTCCACTGGCGGGGCACCCGGCCGCGGGCCTCGTCCGTGAAGAGCTGGGGCCGCCGGGCGTACGGCAGGTAGCCGAGGGCCAGATAGGCCTCGGCGAACCGGGGATCGAGCCGCACCGCCGTGCGGAGGGCGCTGTCGGCCTCCGCCCACTTGCGCTTCTTCCAGTAGCCCAGGCCCAGGAAATAATGCACCCGGGCCTCGTTCGAATCGCTGCGGACCAGGGCCTGGAGCTCTTCGAGGTTCTCGCTCGGCAGTCGCAGCTGAGCGGGGGCTGGTGCCGCCAGGGCGGCGAGCAGCAGGACGACGGCGGGGGGCGCTGGATGGTGCGGCATAGGACGGCCCTACGGCAACGGGGGTTCCGCCAGCCCACGCGATGCGCGGCTCGATCCGCGGAGCGCGCTGGCGGGGACAAGGGGGCAGAGCTGCGGCACGGGCGGGCGCACGGACGCTCCCGGCGGCGACCTGCCTACGGCGTCACCGCCAAGATGGCGACCCGCGCCGCCGCGGTCAATATTCCCGGTAGCACTCAGCCGAGGCCACTGCTACGGTGGATGCCGCCGCCAAGAAGACCGTCCTGCGCCACTTCCCCTACGGCCTCTACGTCATCACCGTGGCCGCCGAGGGGGAGGAGCACGGCATGACCGCCAACTGGGTGACCCAGGCCGCCTTCGAGCCGCCCATGGTGGCGGTGGCCGTGGAAAACACTTCGAAGACCATCGGCATGATCCGCGACTCTCACCACTTCGCCGTCAACGTGCTCCTGGCGGGGCAGCGCGACCTGGCCGGAAAGCTGGGCCGCTCATCGGCCCAGGCGCCCCAGAAGCTCAAGGGGATCAAGACCAAGCCGGCGCCCGGGGCCGGCACCCCGGTGCTGGCCGAGTGCCTGGGGTGGGTGGAGTGCCGGCTGGTGACCACGCTCCCCGCCGGCGATCACACGCTGGTCCTGGGAGAGGTCATCGAGGCCGGCATCGAGAACGAAGGAGAGCCGCTCACCCTTCAGGAAGCCGGCTTCAAGTACGCGGGATAGACGATCGCCCCGTTGACGATGGTGAAAAGCACCTTCGCCTCCGGGATCCGCTCCGGCGGGATGGCGAAGAGATCGCGGTCCAGCACCACGACGTCCGCGTAGTACCCCGGCGCCAGGGTGCCCCACTTGTGCTCGGCGAAGAGGGCCCAGGCGTTCCCGCCGGTATAGGCCCGGAGCGCCTCGCCCACCGTGATCTTCTGCTCCGGCACCCAGCCGCGGGGATGCCGGCCGTCGAGCGTGCGTCGGGTGACGGCGGCGTAGACGCCGAGGAGCGGGTCGAGCGGCGCCACGGTCCAGTCGGAACCGAACGCCAGCGGGGCGCCGGCGTCGAGAAGATCCCGAAACGCGTAGGTGGTGCGGCTGCGCCGCGGCCCGATCCGCCGGTCCAGCCAGCGCCCGTCGTCAATGGCGTGGTAGGGCTGCATGGACGCGACCACGGGGATCTCGGCGAAGCGCGGGATGTCCTCGGGTCGAAGGTGCTGGGCGTGCTCGTCGCGGAAGCGGCGGTCACGCGGGTCGTGCGCGCGCGTGATGCTGTCCAGGATGGCGAGGAGCAGGGCGTTGGCCCGGTCGCCGATGGCGTGCACCGCCACCTGAAGCCCCGCCGAATCCGCGCCGCCGATCCAGGCGCGGAGGTCGGCCTCGCCGGTCTGCATCAGCCCGGTGTACCCGGCCGAGTCGGCGTAGGGCTCGAAGAACAGGGCGGTGCGCGAGCCCGCCGATCCGTCCACGTACCCCTTGACGCCGCCGATCCAGAGCCGGTCGTCGCCCTTGCCCGCCCGGGCGACGGTGTCGGCCACCGCGCGCCATTCGGCGAGATCGAAAAAGACGGCCACCCGCAGGGTCAGGCGGCCCGCGTCCGCGAGGCGGCGGTAGCTGGCCCAGTCGGCCCAGGACGCCGACATGTGCGCGACGGCCGTGACCCCGAGGGCGGCGGCGTGCGCCAGGGCCCGGGCCAGGGCCGAGTCTCGCCGCTCGGGTGGGGGCGGGGGGATGGCGCGGGTGATGAGCCCCATCGCCTGATCCTTGAAGATCCCGATGGGCTCCCCGGTGGCCGGATCGCGCGGCATCTCCCCGCCGGGCGGCGGGGCCGTCTCGCGGGTGACTCCGGCGGCCCGGAGCGCCGCGCTGTTGGCCAGCGCCATGTGCCCGTCGAGCCGGTTCACGAACACGGGATTGTCGGGGGTGACCGAGTCGATCCAGTCGCGCCGCGGCAAGGGCGCGCCCCGCCACAGCTCGTGGTCCCAGTCGCCGCCGGTGATCCACTCCCCCGGCCCCAGACGCCGCGCGTACTCGGCGAGGCGTCGCACGAATTCGCGCGGAGTGGCGGCGTCGCGCAGATCCACGTTGGCCAGTTGAAATCCGCCGTCGATGAAGTGGGTGTGGCCGTCGGCGAAGCCGGGCATCACCAACCCGCCCCGCGCGTCGATCACCCGCGCCCCCCGCCCCACCCGGGCCGCCACCTCGGCCGAATCGCCCACCGCCAGAATCCGCTCGCCCCGAATGGCCACGGCCCCGGGGTGGGGGTGCCCGCTCGACGCGCCGGTCCAGACCAGGCCGTTCACGATGAGCGTCTCGGCCGGCCGGGAACAGCCGGTGCCGCCGGCCGCCAGCCCGCCGAGCGCCACCGCGCACCACGCGCCGCGCAGGCGGATCATCGCCGGGCCAGCGCCTTGAGCTGATCGCGAATGTCCAGCAGGACTTCCAGCAGGAGCTGCTCCCGCTGGTACACCGCGTCCAGATCGGCCATGCGGCGCTCGTCGCCGGCCACCCGGGCCCGCTCGTAGGCTTCGCGGTACAGCCGATCGAGATTGGCGAGAATGCGTTCGCGCGGTCGCATGCCGGACCCAAGATAGCCCGTCAGGAGACCGGGCGCAGCACGAGACCGCCGGGCACCTTGGGCACGAAGTAGGTGGACTTGGGCGGCATGACGTCGCCGGCGTCGGCCACCGCGAGCACCTGCTCCACCCGCGGCGGATTCATGAGCACGGCCGCCGCGGCACCGCCCTTGCGGACGGCGTCGAAGGCGGCGTAGGGATCGTGGGTGTAGGTGACGGTGGGCGTGGCGGTCCCCGAACGGACGATGGCCTGCACCACCAGCGCCTCGATCCGCGCCACGTCCAGTGCCCGGACCGCGGCCGACCGGCCGATCTCGGGCAGGTCACTCAGGGGAGCGTCGGCCTTGAGCACCAGGGAGAGATCGTAGTCCCCGGGCCAGGCCACGATGCACGCGGTGCGGTCGCGCCCCAGCTCGGCCAGCCGCTCGACGCGGTCCGCGCACGGCGCCACCCGCCCCACGTCGAACCACCGCCGCCAGAGGTCCACCAGCGGGGCCGGATCGCGCCCGGCCCCGTGGATGACCCGGTGGGTGGCCAGCACCGCGAGTCCGGGGTCCCGGACCGACACCACGAAGGCCAGCAGGCGATCGGCCTCGGGACGCTCGCGGGCATACGCCACCGCCGTCTCGTAGCGATGATGGCCGTCGGCGATGTAGACCGGGTGGCGGGACCCGAACGCCGCCAGCCGGCCGCCCTCCGCGCCGGTGACGATCCAGAGCCGGATCCCCACGCCGTCGAGCTCCGCCCGCGCCGCCGGGGGCCGCCGCGTGACCTCGGCGAGCGCTCCCGCCAGCGCCCCGTCGGGGTCCGGGGCCAGCACGAAGATGGACTCGAGGTTCGTCTCGGTGGCCCGAAGCAGGGCGAGCCGGTCGGCTTTCGGAGCGGCGTGCGTCCGCTCGTGCGGCTTCACCCGCCCGGCCTCGTAGGGCTCGGCGCGCAACGCGGCGAACAGGCCGACCCGCGTCCGCCGCGCTCCCCCGGGCAGCGTGAACTCCTGGGCGACTACGTACACCGCCGGTTCCGGATCGCGGACCAGGACGCCGCGGCGCCGCCAGTCGGCCAGGAGCGCGGCAGCCTGCTGATATCCCGCTTCCGGAAGCGTGAGATGCACGATATTCTCGGGATCGCGCGCCGCCAAGCGGGCCCGCTCGGCGGGCGAGAGGACGTCGTAGGGCGGCGCGATCAGCGCGCTCAGCCGAGCGGTGGCGCGGTAGCGCTCGCCCCGAAAGGGCACCAGCAGGTCAGGCACCGTCACCCGGTCCCCACGCACTCGTGTCGAGGTCCCCGTGAGCTTCCGCGAAGCCCAGGACGCCGTCCATCGCTGGGTCAGTCAGTATCGTGAAGGCTACTTCTCGCCCCTCACCAACCTGGCTCGGCTCGCCGAGGAGGTGGGCGAGTTGGCCCGCGAGGTCAACCACCGGTTCGGGGAGAAGCCCAAGAAACCCGGCGAACCGGAGGGATCTCTCGAGATGGAGCTCGCCGACATCCTGTTCGTCGTCATCTGCCTCGCCAATTCCCAGAAGATAGACCTGGATCGGGCGTTCGCGAAGATGATGGCGAAGGTCACGACCCGCGACGCCGGCCGCTGGACCAGGCGGGAAGGTTGATCTCCTCGTAGATCCGCCGGTAGGAGGCCAAGCGGTCGGGGTCCACCTCTCCGGCTTCGGCCGCCCGGCGCACGGCGCAGTCCGGCTCCGCCAGATGGCGGCAGTCGGCGAAGCGGCACCGGTCCAGGTAGCGCCGGAACTCGGGGAAGCAGGCGCCCAGGGCGTTGGGGTCGAGGCCCCAGGCGCCGACCTCCCGCATCCCGGGCGTGTCCACCACGTAGCCGCCGTTCAGGGGGACGAGCTGGGCCGCCGTGGTGGTGTGGCGTCCCTGCCGCCACTTGGCGCTGATGGCCGCGGTGCGGAGCCCGAGGCCGGGGTGGAGGGCATTGAGCAGGCTGGATTTGCCCACGCCCGACGGGCCGGTGAAGACGGTAGCCCGCCCCCGCAGGAGATCGCGCAGCGCGGCCAGGCCCTCCTCGGTCCGCACCGAGGTGGCGAGCACCTGGTAGCCGGCGGGCCGGTAGCGGCGCTCCAGGGTCGCGACGGGCGCGCGGTCGAGGTCCACCTTGTTCACCACCAGGGCCGCGGGGAGCCCGTTGGCCTCGGCGATGACCAGGAACCGATCCAGCTGGCGCGGGTTGGGTTCCGGGTCGCGGGCCGCGGCGACCACGACCACCTGGTCGAGGTTGGCGGCGATGGGCTGGGCCCGGCGGGACCCCACCTCGCGCCGGGCCAGGAGCGAGCGGCGCGGCCGCAGGGCGGCGATCACCGCCCCGCCGTCGGGCTGGAACTCGAGCTCCACGACGTCACCCGCGACGATGCGCTGCTCCGGGTCGAGCTTGAGCCTGCCTTTCAGCACCGCGGTCACTTCGCGCTCCCCGGTGTGGACCCGGTAGCTGGACCCGGTGCGCGCCAGCACCACCGCGGTCCGCCGCTCAGCGGTCACGGGCGGCGCGCCCGCGCGATGCAGGCGTCCAGGTGGGCCTTGACCTGACGGAGCGAAAGCGCGAGGAGTGGCGCCAACGCTTCGTCGGGCGAAGGGCCGTACGCGAGGTACTCGGTCTCCAGGTGTCCCACCGGCCGGTCGGCCCCGTCGGCCCAGGCCACGAAGAGGAGGGCCGCGCCGTACCGGTTCGCCTGGTCGGGCCAGGGGTCGGCGAACGCGGCGGCGGTGTACGCCCGGCCGTCCGCCCCGCCGAACGCGGGCGGGCGCCCGTGCACCCGCTGGTAGCCGCCCAGGGTGCCGTCGTCGGTCAGGGCCTCCGTAGCCACTCCTTCAGCAGGTTCCCCGCGATGAACGCGACGTTGGCCGGCCGCTCCGCCAGCCGGCGCATGAGGTAGGGATACCACTGCGCGCCGAACGGCACGTAGACGCGCACCCGCCACCCCTCGCGTCGGAGCTGGGCCTGGAGATCGCGCCGCACCCCGTAGAGCATCTGGAACTCGAAGCGCTCGGCGCCGATGCCGTGACGCCGCGCGAAGGCCTGGGCGTGCCGGATGATCCGCTCGTCGTGGGTGGCCAGGGCGGGGTAGTTGCCCCGCTCGAGCAGGCGCTCCATGGCGGCCACGTAGGCCGCGTCCACGTCCCGCTTGCGCGGAAAGGCGATCTCCGGCGGCTCCCGGTAGGCCCCCTTGCACAGCCGCACGCGGGCGCCGAGGGCGATCAGGTTCTCCAGGTCGCGGGCGGTCCGCCGCAGCGCGGATTGGAGCACCACGCCCACCGCGTCGCCGAACTCCGGGTAGAGGCGCTCGGTGAACAGGCGCAGGGTGCGGTCGGTGTAGGCGGACTGCTCCATGTCGATCCGCACGAACGAGCCGTACCGGCGGGCCCGCTCGAGGACGGTCCGCAGGTTCTCGACGCACCACGCCTCGTCAATGTCCAGGCCCATCTGGGTGAGCTTGATCGAGACGTTGGAGTCGAGCCCGGTCTCGCGCAGGCGGTCGAGGAGCCGGAGGTAGAGGTCTCGCGCCGCTCTGGCCAGGGCGGCCTCGCGCACCGACTCGCCCAAGAGGTCGAGCGTGGCGGAGATCCCGGCGGCGTTGAGCGCTCGGACCGCGGTGAGTCCGTCCTCCAGGGTCTCGCCCGCCACGAAGCGGGACGCGAACCGGCGCGCGAACCCGTTGCCGCGCACCAGGCGACACAGCGTGGGCCGCTCGCTGAGCCAGATCAATCCGGCGCGCAACATCAGGGATAGAACTTGGCGTTCGTCCGGGCCTGCTCCCGCAGCACCTCGCAGGGGGTGAACCGGGGACCGCACCGTTCGGTCAGGCGCTCGAGCTCCATGACCAGCCGGGCCGCGCCCAGGTCGTCGGCGTGGCGCAGGGGGCCGCCGCGGAACGGCGGGAACCCGATGCCGAACACCGCGCCGAGGTCGCCGTCCCGGGGGCTCCGGACCACGCCCTCGCCCACGGCCCGGGCGGCCTCGTTCAGCATGATGTACACCAGCCGCTGGATGATCTCGGCCGGCCGGGGACCGCCGTTCGGGTGGGTGGCGAGCAATTCGTAGACCGCGGGATGCACGCCGCCCTTCTTCCCCCGCTTGTATTGATAGAAGCCCTTTCCCGCCTTCCGCCCCAGGTGCCCTGCCTCCACCAGGCGGCCCAGGCCGGGAGCCGGCGCCATCCGCTCGCCGAACGCCTCGTGGAGGACGCCGGCGGCTTTGGCCGCGACGTCGAGCCCCACTTCGTCGAGCAAGGTGAGCGGCCCCACGGGGAAGCCGAAGTCCACCATCAGCCGGTCGATCTCCTCGATCCGGACGCCCGCCAGGACCAGCTGAGCCGCCTCGTTGACATAGGGCGCGAGGATCCGGTTCACCCAGAAGCCGGGGCTGTCCTTCACCACGATCACGGTCTTGCCCATGCGGCGGCCGAACGCCACCGCGGTGCTCACCACCCACGGCGCGGTCCCGGCGTGCGGGATGACTTCGAGGAGCGGCATCCGGGCGACGGGCGAGAAGAAGTGCATCCCGATCACCTGGTCGCGCCGCCGGCCCGCCTCGGCGATCCGGGCGATGGGAATGGTGGACGTGTTGGAGGCGAACACCGCGCGATCTCCCGTCGCCGCCTCGACTTCGCGAAGCACCGCCTGCTTGGTGGCGAGGTCTTCGAAGACGGCTTCGATCACGAGATCGGCCCGGCGGAAGCCGGCATAGGTATCCGTCCCCGAGAGCAGGGCCACGAGGCGGGCATGCTCGTAGCGGTCGAGGCGCCGGCGGCGCAGGCGATCGTCCAGGATCTCGCGGGCCGCCCGCAGTCCCGCCGCCACTCGCGGCAGGTCCGCGTCCTTCAGGCGGACGTCCACCTGGGCCTGGGCCACGGCGGTGCCCGCAATCGCCGAGCCCATGAACCCTGCGCCCACGATCCCCAGTCGCCGCACTTCCATCGGCTCGGGCGGATCGGGGATTCCGTAATCCTTCTTGAGCTGGGTGGTGGCGAAGAAGATCTGCACCAGCTTTCGGGACACGTCGCTCACGGCCAGCCGCCCGAACAGCTCGGCCTCGCGCTTCTGCCCTTCGCCGAGCCCGTGGCGCAGGCCGTACGCCACGGCCTCCAGGGCCGCCAGCGGGGCGGGATAGTGCCCCCGGGTGCGCTCCAGGACCTGGCGGCGGGCCAGGCGGAACACCAGCGCCCGCCCCAGCGGGTTGCCCTCCAGCAGCCACCCCCCGAGGCCCCCGGGGCGCCGCCGGCGGGGACGCCACCCGCCCGCCATGCGGCGCGCGGCCGCCAGGGTGACCGGACGCAGAATGGCGGGCGGGACCAGCTCGTCCACCAGCCCCAGGCGAAAGGCTTTCGAGGCGCGCTCCGATTTGCCGGCCAGGATGAGGTCCAGCGCCGCCCGCACCCCGATGAGCCGCGGCAGGCGCTGGCATCCGCCCGCCGCCGGGAGAATGCCGAGCTGGACCTCGGGGAGGCCCAGCTGGGTTTTGGGATGATCCGTGGCCACCCGATAGTGGCAGGCCAGCGCGAACTCGAGCCCCCCGCCCAGGCAGGTGCCGTGGATTCCCACGGCGACGGGTTTGGGGAACCGGGCCACCCGCTCCAGCAGTTCCTGCCCCTCGGCCGCGAGCCGCTCGGCCGCGGCGGCCGAGTCCAGCCGGAGGAAGTCCTCGATGTCCGCACCGGCGATGAAGTTGTCGGGCTTGCCCGAGAAGAACGCCACCGCGGCCACGGCGGGGTCGCGACCGAGCGCCTCGAAGGCCGCGAGGAACTCGTCCTTCACGGCCCGGGAGATCACGTTGACCGGGCGGTCCGGCAGGTCCAGCGTGACGACGGCGATCCCGTCGTCCACCGCCCAGGTGAGGGCCCGCGGCGCCCGGCTCATGAGCGCTCCAGCACCAGGGCGACCGCCATGCCGCCCTGGGCGCATACCGAGACCAGACCGAGGCGGGCCTCGCGCCGCTGCATCTCGTTGGCGAGCGTGGTGACGAGCCGGGCCCCGGTGGCGCCGAAGGGGTGGCCGATGGCGATGGAGCCGCCCATCACGTTGATCCGCTCCTCGTCGATCTCGTAGCCTTTCTCCTCGAGGCCCTTGAGGTTGGAGAGCACCTGCGCCGCGAACGCCTCGTGCATCTCGATGAGGTCGAGGTCCCGCCACTGCACGCCCGCCCGCTCGAGCGCCAGGGGCACGGCCCAGACCGGGGCCTGGAGCAGCTGCCACCCGGGGTCCACCGCGGCCACGGCGTAGGATCGGATGTAGGCGAGGGGTCGGTACCCCAGCGCCGCGGCGGCCTCTCCGCTCATCAGGAGCACGGCCGCCGCCCCGTCGGTGAGGGGCGACGCATTGGCCGCCGTCACCGTGCCGTACTTCCGGTCGAAGACCGGCGGGAGCTTGGCCATCTGCTCGAGCGAGGTGTCGGTGCGGATGCCGTTGTCCGAGGTAATGACCGGCCCCTTTCCGTCGAGCGGGAACCAGGGCGCGATCTCGGCCGTGAGCCGGCCGTCCTGGGTGCCCCGGGCCGCGAGCTGGTGGCTGCGCAGGGCCCAGCGGTCCTGGGCCTCGCGCGAGATGCCGTTCTCCTTGGCCATCTTCTCGGCCGACTGCCCCATGGTCATGCCGGTGGACGGTTCCGCGATGGCGGGCGAGATCGGGACGAAGTCGCGGGGCCGCACCCGGGCGAAGGCCCGGAGCCGCCGGCCCAGCGTCCGGGCCTTGCTCGCCTCCAGCAGGATGTCCGACAGCCGGCGCGAGACCAGGATGGGGATGTCCGACAACGACTCGGTGCCGCCGGCCAAGACCACGTTGGCGTGACCCAGGGCGATCTGGTCGTGGGCCGCGGTGATCGCCTGGAGGGCCGAGGCGCAGGCGCGGTTCAGGGAGTAGGCCGGGATCTCTTTGGGAAACTGGGGGAGGAGACTCACTTCGCGGGCGACGTTGGGGACGAGGGGCGACGGCACCACCTGACCGAAAATCACCTCGTCCACCTCGGCGGGGTCCAGCTCCGCGCGGTGCAGCAGCTCGCGCGCCGCGTGGCGCGCCAGGTCCACGGCGCGCGCGTCCTTGAGCACGGTCCCCGCGCGGGCGAAGGGCGTGCGGCACCCGGCGACGACGGCGACGCGACGGCCGTTGGCGTTCGGCATTAGTTTCTCCCCCTGGCTGTTCCCGGGCTGAAGCCCGGGCTCGGCGAGGGAAACCTACCATGGGCCCGGACGCCCGGCCAAGCCGGAGAGGATCCTGAAAGAGCACGAATTCTCGTTTCGCACGCGCGACGCCGCGCTTCGGCGCATGGCCGCCGAGCCCGTGGATCTGCTGGTGATCGGGGGCGGGATCACCGGGGCCGGGATCGCGCGGGACGCGGCCCTGCGCGGGATCCGCACCGCGATCGTCGAAAAGGGCGATTGGGGGAGCGGGACCAGCTCCAACTCCTCCCGGCTGGTGCACGGCGGGTTGCGGTATCTCGAGCAGCGCGACTTCGGCCTGGTCTTCGAAGCCAGCCGGGAGCGCCGGGTCTTGCTGCGGGTCGCGCCCCACCTGGTGCGGCCGCTGGCGTTCCTGTTTCCGGTGTATCGGGGCGCCCGGGTGCCCGCCTGGCGCCTGCGCGCCGGGCTCTGGCTCTACGACCTCTTGTCGCTGTTCCGGAACGTGAAGTCGCATCGCTGGCTGAGGCCGCGTCGGGTCCGGCGCGAGGAACCCGCCCTGCGCGACCGGGATCTCGTGGGTGCGGCGCTGTATTACGACGCCCAGACGGACGACGCGCGCCTGGTGCTCGCCACCGTGCGGAGCGCCGCTCGCGCGGGTGCGCTGGCGGCGAACTATGCCGAGGTGGTGAGCCTGGCGAAGCCCGACGGCCGGGTGCGGGGGGCCACGGTGCGCGACCTGCTCACGGGCGAGACCCGAACCGTACGCGCGCTCGTGGTGGTGAACGCCACGGGCCCCTGGGCCGACGCCGTCCGCCGGCTGGACGACCCGCGCGCCGAGCCCCTGCTGCGGCCCACCAAGGGCGCGCACGTCGCGGTCCCGCGCGCCCGGATCGGTCACCGCCACGCCGTGACCATGTTCTCCCCCATTGACGGCCGGGTGATGTTCGTGCTTCCCTGGGGCGAGCTGTCCTACGTCGGGACCACCGAGACCGACGATGCCGGCTCGCCCGACGACGTGCGGGTGACCGCCGACGACGTGGTCTACCTCCTGCGGTCGGCCAACGCCTATTTCCCCAACGCCCGCCTGGGTCCCGCCGACGTGGTGTCCACCTGGGCGGGACTCCGCCCGCTGGTGGTGGCCGCGGGCGACCTCCCGCCGGGCGCGGTCCCCCGCGAGCATCGCATCGTCGAAAGCCCGGCGGGGCTCGTGACCATCGCGGGCGGGAAGCTCACCACCTACCGGGTGATGGCGCAGGACGTGGTGGACCTGGTGGCCCGGCGCCTCCACGACCTGGACGGGCGGCCGGTGGCGGGCCGGCCGCCCACGCATCGGCTGCCGCTCCCGGGCGGCGAAGCGGCGGACCTCGAGGTGCTGGTGGAGGCGGCGCGCGCCCGAGACGTCTCCGAGCCGGTGGCGCGGCACCTGGTGGCGAGCTACGGGAGCGAATCCGCCGCGGTGCTCAACCTGGTGGGTCAAGACCCCGCGCTGGGCCGGCCCGTCGCGGCGGGGCGGCCCGAGCTCT
>DATLXT010000122.1:0-16493 GCA_035575475.1 Gemmatimonadales bacterium
GGGCGGGGGCGGGGGCGGGGGCGGGGCGTCCAGTGCTCCCAGCGCCGCAGGCGCTGGCCAGCGTGAGCACGGCCGGGACCAGCCAACGGGGAAGACGGGTCATGGCAACGGGGGCAAGACGAAGGGCCCCAGGTGCGGCCCCGGGAACCAGCGGGTGGTCTCGAGCAGGAACGCCAGGGTGTCGCGGGTGTGTTCGGGCTCCACGATGGCATCCACGAACCCGCGCGCGGCGGCGAACTTGGCGTCCAGCTGGCGCTCGTAGTCGGCCCGCATGGCGCTCACGGCCGCGGCGTGCTCCGGCTGGTCGGCCTCGTCGCCGAAGACGGCCTGCACCGCCGACTCGCCTTCCATGACGCCCATCCGGCCGGTGGGCCAGGAGATGATGAAGTCGGGGTCGAAGCCCTGGCCCGCCATGGCGTAGTAGCCCGCCCCCGACGCGTGATTCACCGTGAGCACGAGCTTCGGCACCGTAGCGGTGGCCATCGCTTCCACGAACCGCGCGCCGGCGCGGATGATGCCGGACTGTTCCGCCTCGGTGCCCACCATGAACCCCGAGACGTCCTGGACGAACAGCAGCGGCACCCGCTCCCGGTCGGCGTTCTCGACGAAGTACGCCGCCTTCTCCGCACTTTCGGTGTAAATGATCCCGCCGATCTTGGGCGGCTGGCCTTTGCGCCCCTTGATCACGCCTCGGGAATTCGCGATCACGGCGACGGGCCAGCCTCCGATGGCGCCGTGGCCGCAGATCATTTCGGGTGCCCGGTCGGGCTGAAACTCATCGAGTCGGCCCGCGTCGAGCAGGCACTCGAGCACCGCGCGCATATCGTAGCTCATGCGGTGGTCGGCGGGAAGCAGATCGTAGAGTGCCTGGGCGTCCCGTTTGGCCTTTTCCCCGGCGGGCCGGGCCGGCGGGGTTGCGGGGAGTCGGCCGAGGTACTCGCGGATGCGCTTCAGGCAGTCGTCGTCGTTGCCGGCACGGTAGTGGGCGACGCCGCTCAGCGCCGTGTGCGTGAGGGCTCCCCCCAACTCTTCCGCCTCCACGGTCTGCCCGGTCGCGCCCCGGACCAGGTTCGGCCCCCCCAACCCCATGAACGACGTGCCCTCGACCATGAAGATCACGTCCGAGAGCGCGGGCAGGTAGGCGCCGCCGGCGATGCAGGGCCCCATCACGGCGGCCACCTGCGGCACCCGCAGGTACCGGCGCATAATGGAGTTGTAGTAGAAGATCCGCGCGGCGCCGTACTGACCGGGGAACACGCCGCCCTGGTAGGGGAGATTCACGCCCGCCGAATCCACCAGGTAGACGATCGGGATCCGCTGTCGCATCGCGACCTCCTGGGCCCGGAGAATCTTGGTGATGGTCTCGGGCCACCAGGAGCCGGCTTTGACGGTAGCATCGTTGGCCACGACGACGATCGGGCGCCCGGCAACCTGTCCCACGCCCGTGACCACCCCGGCAGCGGGGGCCTGACCCTCGTAGCGGTCGTACGCCACTAGCAATCCGATCTCGAACCAGGGGGCGTCGCGATCGAGCAGCCGCGTCACCCGCTCCCGGGCCGTGAGCTTCCCCTGGTCGTGCTGGCGCCGGATCCGCTCCGGGCCTCCACCCTGCTCCAGGCGCGACTTGAGCTCGCGGTATTCGGCCGTGAGCGTCCTGAGTCGGCTCAACCGCGGCGGGGGCTAGGCGGCGACATGCTCCGCCGCCCATTCGGTGATGTACTTGACCAGCTCGGCCGTGGGGGTCCCGGGGCCGAACAGCCGGCCGATACCCTGGCGCTCGAGCGCCGCCATGTCTTCGGGGGGAATGATGCCACCGCCGGTGATCAGGATGTCGCTGCGGCCGGCACGGTCGAGCAGCTGCTTCACCCGGGGGAACAGGGTCATGTGGGCGCCGGACAGGATGGACAAGCCCACCACGTCCACGTCCTCCTGCACCGCGGCCTGCGCGATCATCTCCGGTGTCTGGTGCAGGCCGGTGTAGATCACCTCCATGCCGGCATCCCGCAGGGCGGCGGCCACCACCTTGGCTCCCCGGTCGTGCCCGTCCAGTCCGGGCTTCGCCACGAGCACCCGGATCGGGCGGCGGGGCCGCGGCGGCATCAGCGGCGGAACCTCAGCAGGGCGGCCAGGCCGTCCACCGCCCGGCAGGCCACCGGATCATAGAGAACATCCACCTGCGCCCCCTGGGCAAAGGCTTCCTCGACGGCGTCGTCGATCCGCAGGTCGTCGTCGTGTCCGTCCGCCAACAGGGTCCGCACCTGGCCCCGGCGGAGCGCCCTGAGCGTGGGCTCGATCCCGTTGACCGCCCATCCCGTCCCCAAGCCCTCGCGCACCGCCTCGGCGTGGGCCCGCTCCCAGGCGCGCTCCCGCTCTTCCCGGAGCACCAGGGCCGCCTCCCGCACTTCCGCCGGCGTGACCTTCTTGGGGTTGAGCCTCACGACGCCGAGCACCAGGTCGTGGAGGTAGGTGTGCAGGTGCGGCACCAGCGCGGCCGCGTCCACACCGATCCCCGCCACCACCAGCCCCGCCAGACCCCGCTGGCGGTGAATCTGGAAGATCCGATCGGCCACCTGAGCGTACAGCCGCTGCTTTTCCTCCCGGATGCGCCGGTGCCAGTTGTGCTCGCCCGCGCTCCCGGCGGGCGTGCCGCTCCGGGCCATGACCTGCCCCGCTCCATGGAACTTGGAAGCACGGGTGGCCGGCGCCTGGAGGCCGGGCAGCTCGGTGACGTCGTAGGCCGTGACCTCGAAGAACCGCGCGCCGGTCCGATCGCAGGCGGCCACCAGGATGGTGCCGAACTCCTCCTCGAGGGCCACCAGCTCCCGCACCATGGGCGTCGGGGCGACCACCAATCGGGAGCGGTGCACGTGCGGCAGCGGGATCACCTCGAACAGGTCCAGGGGCCCGCAGGCGAAGAGCGCGACGCCCCGGGCCGGGGGCAGGCGCGCCGGCTCGTCGAAGAACCGGCGGACCCGCTCCAGGTCCGCCTCCACCGCTTCGCGCTGAGCCCGCTCCAGAGGCCGGCGGGCGAGTTCGGCCAGCACCTGCTTGACCCGATTCTTCATCTTGATCAGGTACTTCCCTCGGGTCTTGTCCCGGGGCTCGAGCTTCAGGTAGCACGACACGATCTGATGGCGGCCTGGCGGAATACGGGACAGGCGCGCCACCGCGGCCCGCACCGGATCCCCCGTCGCCTGGCTGGATACGGCGGTCATGGTCAGAAGAACACCGGCTCGCGGTAGGCGCCGTAGACGGCCTCCAGCGCCTGCCGGATCTCATACAGGGTACAGTACGCTCGGGCACAGTCGAGGATGGGCCCGATGACGTTCTCATCCAGCTCGGCGGCCCGCCGCAGCCGGGCCAGCCGCTCCTCGACCAGGTCCTGGTCGCGCCCGGCTCGCAGGCGCGCGAGGCGGCGCCGCTGGGTTTCCTCGGCATCGTTGGCGATCTTGAGGATCTGCACCGGATGATCGTCTTCACTGATGAACTCATTGACGCCGACGACGATCTGCCGCCCTTCCTCGACCGCCCGCTGGAACTCGGCCGCCGACCGCGCGATCTGGCGCTGAAACCATCCCGTCTCGATCCCCCGCACCACGCCCCCCACCGACTGGATCTCGGCGAACAGGGCCTCGGCCTCGCGTTCCAACTGGTCGGTGAGCCACTCCACGTAGTAGGAACCGCCCAACGGGTCGGCCACCTCGGGAATCCCGGTCTCATACGCCAGGATCTGCTGAGTCCGCAGAGCGACCTGAACCGCCTGCTCCGTCGGGAGCGCCAGGGTCTCGTCGAGCGAATTGGTGTGGAGCGACTGGGTGCCGCCCAACACGGCGGCCAGGGCCTGATAGGCCACCCGCACGATGTTGTTCAGCGGCTGCTGGGCCGTGAGGGTCACGCCTGCGGTCTGACAGTGGAAGCGCATCTTCCAGGATCGCGGGTCTTTCGCCCCGTAGCGCTCCCGCATGTGCCGGGCCCAGATCCGCCGGGCGGCTCGCAGCTTGGCGATTTCCACGAAGAAATCGTTGTGGATGTCCCAGAAGAACGACAGCCGCGGCGCGAACGCGTCGACGTCGAGCCCCCGCGCGATCCCACGTTCCACGTAGGTGAAGCCGTTGGCCAGCGTGAAGGCCAGCTCCTGGGCCGCCGTGGCACCGGCTTCCCGGATGTGATAGCCGGAGATGGAGATGGTGTTCCAGAGCGGGGTGTGAGCCGCCGCCCACTCGAAGGTGTCCACGATGATCTTGAGCGCGGGCTCCACCGGGAAGATCCAGGCGTGCTGCGCCATGTATTCCTTCAAGATGTCGTTCTGGATGGTGCCGCGGAGCTTGGCGATGGGGACGCCCTGTTTCTCGGCGGCGGCCACGTAGAAGCAGAAGAGAATCGCCGCCGGGCCGTTGATGGTCATGGACGTGGACACCTGATCCAGCGGAATGTCCCGGAACAGGTCCTCCATGTCGGCCAAACTCGAGATCGCGACGCCGCACTTGCCCACCTCGCCCTCGCTGCGCGGGTGGTCCGAGTCGTAGCCCATGAGCGTGGGGAAGTCGAAGGCCACCGAGAGCCCGGTCTGCCCGTGGGCCAGCAGGTACTTGTAGCGCCGGTTGGTGTCCTCGGCGGTGCCGAAGCCCGCGAACTGCCGCATGGTCCAGAGCTTGCCGCGGTACATCGTTTCGTGGATGCCGCGGGTGAAGGGGTAACGACCGGGGTCGCCCAGCTGGCGCTCGTAATCGAAGCCCGCCAGATCCTCGAGCGTGTACAGGGGTCGTTTCGCGATTCCGCTCATCGCCGGGTTCCGCTCCTCACCTGGTCCACGATTTCCGCCGCCACATCGTAGGGGCTTCGCTGTCCCGCCGCCACCGCGTCCAGCCGGCGCGCCAGCAGGTCGCCGGCCCCCGCCTCCTCCCACAGCCACTGCCGCAGCGATCGGTTGACCACCGCGCGGGTCCGCTCTTCCAGTCGCCGCCGCCGCCACTCGGCGAGCTTCCCGGTCCGCTCGAGGTAGGCCTGATGGGCGTCCAGCCCCGCCACGAGCTCGGCGATCCCCGCGCCCGTCGTGGCCACCGTCATCAGCACGGGAGGCTCCCACTCGGGCGGGGCGGCGGGCCCGCCACCCGCCGCGCGACCACCCGCTTCACCGCTTCCCCGCCTGCCCGCTTCCTGGTGGTGCGGGGCCACGTGTCGGAAGGCCTGCCCCCGCCGGATCCCCAGCATGATCTCGATCTCGGCCTTGAGACGGTCGCCGCCGGACCGGTCGCACTTGTTGACCACATAGAGGTCGGCCGCCTCCATGAGGCCCGCCTTGAGCGTCTGAATCCCGTCGCCCGATTCCGGCACCAACACCAGGACGGTCGTCGGGGCGGTCCGCGCCACATCGACCTCGGTCTGTCCCACACCCACGGTCTCGACCAGGATGCGCTCGAACCCGAAGGCGTCGAGCACGTCCGCGACCTCCTCGGTGGTGGTGGCCAGTCCCCCCACCGAGCCCCGGGTCGCCATGGAGCGGATGAACACGCCGGGGTCCAGGGTCACCGACTCCATGCGGATGCGGTCGCCCAACAGGGCTCCCCCGGTGTAAGGGCTGGTGGGGTCCACGGCGATCACGGCGACGCGCTGGCCCTGGCGGCGGAACTCCTGCACCAGGCGCTCCACCAGCGTACTCTTGCCGGCCCCGGGCGGGCCGGTGATCCCGATGCGCCGCGCTCGCCCCACCCGGCCGTGCATCCAGTCGAGCAGGGTCTCGAACCCGTCCCGCTGGTTCTCCACCAGGGTGATGACGCGCGCCAGCGCCGCGGTGTCGCCGCGTTGGAACGCCTGGAGCAGGGCCTCGCTCGTCATGCCAGCTTCAAAGATACACCGTCCCTCACAGGAGCAGGGCGGTGCCCAGCCCCAGCAACAGCAGGAATCCACACACGTCGGTGAAGGTGGTCACGAAGATGGACGAGGCCACCGCCGGATCCACGCGCAGCCGCTCCAGCAGGATGGGGATGAAGGCGCCGGCGAAGCCCGCCACGACCAGATTGCCCCACATGGCCAAGAGCACCACGACGCCGAGCATGGTCCCCTCGCCCAGGAGCGCCGCCACCGCGGCGACCACCACGCCGTTGGCCAGTCCGTTCACGGCGCCCACCACCGCCTCCTTCCCGACCATGGCCAGGGCTCGCCGCCGCGGCACGCGCTCCAGCGCCAGCCGGCGCACCGTGACCGCCAGGGCCTGGGTGCCGGCGTTGCCCCCCATGCCGGCGATGATCGGCATCCACACGGCCAGCGCTACCACCCGGCTGATGGTGCTCTGAAACGCGTACACCACACTGCCCGCGAAGAAAGCGGTCAAGAGGTTCACGTAGAGCCAGGGGAGGCGACTCCTCACCGCCTCCCGCCACCCGGCGGCCAGGTTCTCCTCGGGATCGACCCCGCCGAACTTGAGGAGGTCCTCGGTGGTTTCGGCCTCCACCACGTCGATGACGTCGTCGAAGGTCACCTGGCCGAGGAGCCGGCCCGCGGCATCCACCACCGGGACGGCCGCGACGTTGTAGCGCGCCATCAGCCGGGCCACCTCCTCCTGATCCCGGTCCGGCGTCACCACCGCGGGCGCGGGCTCCATGACCTCGGCCACCCGACGCGTCGGCGCCCCCAGCACCAGCCGCGCGACCGGTAGGATGCCCAGCAGCCGCCGCTGGGCGTCCACCACGCAGATCTGGTACAGCTCGTCCCGCTCCCCACTTTGTCGGCGCACCTGCTCGAGCGCCTCTGCCAGCGTGACGTCCTGGCGAACCGTGACCACGTCCGGGGTCATCAGCCCGCCGGCCGTGTCCTCCGGATACTGGAGCAAGGCCTCGACCTGATCTCGATCCGCGACCTCGGCCAGCACCGCCTCCCGATCCTCGAGCGGTAGCTCCGAGATGATGTCGGCGGCGGCGTCGGCCGGGAGTTTCTCGACCAGGTCGGCGGCATAGTCGGGGCCGACCGCCAGCAGCACCTCCTCCGGGTGTTCGGCCTGCTCCATTTCGGCCAGGGCCCGGGAGGCCACCTCGGTGGGCAGTTCGGCCACGACCCGCACGCGCAGGGCCTCGTCCAGTTCCGCCAGCACGTCGGCCAGGTCCGAGGGGTGCAGCCGCACCGCCCGCTCCACGAAGGGCCGGAGATCGTCCCGCTCGGCCAGGGCCTTCAGCTCGTCGAGTCGGAGGTCGGCGTGGGTCACGGGTGCTCCTCGCTGCGATCGAGCGGCACGGGACGCACCGGCCCCCGGCGCACCACCACCCGCTCGACGCGGGTCGCGGTGGCGGCCAGCACGTCGAACTCGAGCCCGCGGAACCAGAACCGCTCGCCCGGGCGCGGGATCCGGCCCAGCGCCTGGACCAGGAGTCCGCCGACCGTTTCGACCCGTGGCCCTCCTAGCCGAATGCCGAACACCTCCTCCAGCCGCGTGGCGGGAGCGGTGCCCTGGAGCTCCAGGATCGGCGGCTCGGAGGCCCCCGCTCCCTCCCCCACGCCCTCCGCCTCGGCCTGAGGAGGTTGGGCGGGGACCCCGAAGATCTCGGCCACGAGATCTCGCAGGAGATCCTCGAAGGTCACGAGTCCGGCGGTCCCCCCGAACTCGTCGAGCACCACGGCGAGGTGGCCGCGCCCGCGCCGCATCTCGAGCATGAGGTCCGCCGCGCGGGTGGTACCGGGGACGGTCAGCACCGGACGGACCACGATCGGGTCCTCCGGCCCGACGCGGAGGAGGTCGAAGGCGTGGGCCACCCCCACGATCTCGTCCAGCGACCCCCGATACACGGGATAGCGGCTGTAGCCCGACTGCCTGAAGACGTGCGCCGCCTCGGCGGCGAGCATGCCCTCGGGGATGGCCACGATCGCCGTGCGCGGCGTCATCAGCTCCCGCACCGGCCGGTCGGCGAAGGCCAGGACCGCCGAGACCACCTCGATTTCATCCGCCCGCGCCAGCGCGTCGGTTTCCGCGCTGGCGAGAACCGCGGCGAGCGCGGTGCGCGGCGTGGGCTCACGGGTAGGGACGAACGGCGCCAGGACCCGGCCCGCCCGGGCCACCCACGGCGCCGCGTAGGTCACCAGCCGCTCGGCCCAGCGCCGCCCCACCACCCGCGGCACCAGATACGCCAGGCTGACGAACACCGGGACACCGACGAAGAACACCGCCAAACCCACGGCCGTCGGGGGAAGCCGCGACAAGAGCGCCGGCAGGACGGCGGCGGCCAGCAGGACCCCCAGGGTGGTCGCGGCGTTGGCGGTGGCGATGACGTGCCCGGGATTCTCCAGCACCCGCGCCGCCGCGGCCGCCCCGCGGAGCCGGTAGGCGACCCACCGGGTCAACTCGGCCTGCGAGACCGCGGCGGCCGCCACTCCCACGGCGGCGGCCGCCGCCGCGAGCCCCAGCCCCAAGGCGAGCAGGAGAAGCGGCCCGATCACCGCTGCTTCTCGAAATACACTCGCGTCACCCTCCGGCGCTCCACCCGCTCCACCACCACGCGGAACCCGTCCAGCACCAGCTCGTCGCCCGGGCGCGGCACCCGCCCCAGAACCGAGTAGATCAACCCCCCCACGGTCGAGACCTCGGGATGGGTGAAACTCGTGCCCAGGGCCTCCGACAGATGATCCAGCGTCACCCGCCCGTCCACCCAGAGTCGTTCGCCCTCCCGCTGAATCTCGGGTGGCGCGCCCGCTTCGTGCTCGTCGCGGATCTCGCCCACGATCTCCTCGAGCACGTCCTCCAGGGTGATCAACCCCGCAGTCCCGCCGAACTCGTCCACCACGATCGCCAGGTGCGCCGGGCCGCGTTGGAAGTCTCGCAATTGACTGTCCAGCGTCTTGTTCTCCGGCACGAACGCCGCCGGACGCACCAGGTCCTGCCAACGAGCCCCCGCGTCGGCGATCCCCATCGCCAAGGGGACCAGGTCCTTGGCGAACACGACCCCGACCACGTTGTCCGAGGTGCCGTCGTACACCGGCAGCCGGGTATGTTCGCTCCGCCGGAACGCCGCCAGGACCTCGTCCAGCGGAGCGGCGACGTCCACCGCCACCATGTCGAGGCGCGGGGTCATCACCTCGTCCACCGTGGTGTCGGCCAGGGTGAAGACGCCGAGGAGCATGTCGCGCTGGACCGTGCCCAGGTCGGGCTGGAGCGGCTGGGCGGTGCCTGCCAGCCGATGGAGGCGGCGGTCCACCCAGGTGAGCAGCGCCAGCAGCGGGGCGAAGGGGGCCAGGGCCCTCCGGGCCAGGGGCAGAGCCGCCTCGGCCAACTCGGGCGCCACCCGCGCCCAGCTCCGGGGAAGGGCGTCGCCCACCACGAACAGAAACAGGGCCGCAGCGCCCACCGTGACCAGGCCCTCGAGCCAGGGACGCTGCCACCAGGCCACGGCCTGCGCCGCCGCCGCGGAACCGAGGACCAGGAGTGCCAGTCGCGAGACGTGAAGGGCCCGGTGGAGCGGGACCCGGGCCCTGCCCGTGGCGGGCGGCGCGTCGCCCAGAGTGTGGAGCGCTTCGCCCACGGCGGCTTCCTCGCCCAGCGCGAAGAGCCCCGCCCAGAGCGCGGCCCCCAGGGCCACCAGGCCGCCGACCAAGACCAGCGCCGTCTCCGGCACGATCACCGGGCAGTCCCCAGCAGGCGTCGCACGTAGCGCTCCTGCACCGCCCACATGCGGGAGCGCGTCCGCCCCGGCCCCTCGGGGTGCTCGTACCCCAGGACGTGAAGGACGCCGTGCACGGTCAGGCGGACCAGCTCCTCCTCCAAGCCGGACCCCGCGCCGGTTTCATGGGACCGCCCGTCCGCGGCGGCCCGAAGCCACCGTCGCGCGGCCGCCGGGCAGATGTACACGTCGCCCACCACGGTCCCGTCTGGCTGCGGTAGGGCGAAGCTGATCACGTCCGTGAGTCCCCGCCGCCCAGTCGCCCGGCGGTTCAGCCGCCGCATGGCCGCCGGGGGGAGCAGGGTGATCTCCACCCGGGTGCGGCCGGCGCGTTCCCACCGGAGCACCCGCTGGGCCGCGCGTGCCAGGCGTCGCTCACGCGTCGGCCGGAGGTTTCCAGTTCGCCGAGATCCCGCCACTGGCCTCGGGATAGTCGATGCGGTTGTGGTACATGCTGGAGAGCACGCGCACGAACTCGCGCTTGACTTCCTCGATCTGTTGGAGGGTCATGGGCGCCTCGGACAGCTGGCCCGCGTTGAGCTTGGTCTTCACGATGTGGTCAATGGCTTCCTCGATTCTCTCGGGCGTCAGGTCTTCGAGCACCCGCAGGGCGGCCTCCACCGAATCCGCCATCATGGCGATGGCGGTCTCGGCCGAGCGGGGCTTGGGGCCGGGATAGCGATAGTGGTCGCTGCTGGCGTCACCGTCGCCCTGCTTCCTGGCCCGATCCAGGAAGTAGGTGATCTCGCTGGTGCCGTGGTGCTCGGGGATGAAGGCCGCCACGGTGGACGGGAGTCCCGCCTGCTCGGCCAGCTTGAGGCCCTCGGTCACGTGGGCCTTGATGATCTCGACGGACTGCGAGGCCCGCAGACGGTCGTGAGGGTTGCCGCCGTAGGTCTGGTTTTCCACGAAGTACTGCGGATTGAGCAGCTTGCCGACGTCGTGGTAATAACAGCCGACGCGTCCCAGCAGGCCGTTGGCCCCGATCCGGTTACACGCCGCCTCGACCAGATTGGCCATGGCGATGCTGTGGGCGTAGGTGCCCGGCGCCTCGAGGGAGAGGCGCCGGAGCAGCGGCCGGCTGGGGTCGGAGAGTTCCAGGAGCGTGAGATCGGTGGTGATCTGCGACAGCTTCTCGGCGCCCGGGAGCAGGGCGAAGGTGAGCGAGGCGGAGACCAGCCCGTTGCCGATGCCCAGGGCCGCCCGCTGGCCGATTTCCAACGCGCTCCAGCCTGCCGTGAGCCCCACCGCCAGCGAGCCGAGCAGGTACCCCGCGCCGGCCCAGAGGACGGCCGCGTAGAGATGGCTGCGTCGCCGCAGGGAGCGCACCGACAGCGCTCCGGGGACGCCGCCGGCGAGGCAGAGGAACAGCGCCGGCGCGTCGTGGAAGACGGGCTGGAGCCCGACCAGGACGGACACGATCATGACCGCGATCATGGACACGCGGCCGTTGAACAGCACGGTCATCATGACGGCCATGAACGGGATGGGGATCAGCTCCGGGTGGAGCGGCACGAGACGCGCGACCGCGGCCGCGCCGAGGATGGTGAGCGCGAAGAGTCCCGCGATCATCGCCACCTGGCGCAGTTCCCGGTAGGTTTCCCGACGGTAGAACAGCAGGAGGACCCAGAACACGCTGAGGATCAGCGCGTTGCGCAGCACGGGCCCGAGGACGCCCGGGACCGACAGGGTGGTGGCGGCGCCGCGCCGCACCAGTTCCTGGTGGAGGGCCAGCAGCCGCTCGTGGGCGTCGCTGGTCACGACCGAGCCCGCGGCCACGATCACCTCGCCCGCCGCCACGAAGTACTTGCGGGGGTCCACGCTGCCGCGGAGTTCCGCCCGGCGCCGCTCCGTCAACTCGCGGTCCAGCACGATGGTGGCCCGGAAGAAGCGGTTGACCAGCTTCAAATAGACCGCGTCGCCCGTGCTGGAGGCGCGGTCGGGATGCAGAGCTTTGGCCTGGGCCAGGTAGGTCTGGTGGGTGACGACCTGGTCGCGCGGCACGGCCAGCTCGGCGTTGCGACGCCGGATGATGAGTTCCCGCGAGGGTTCGCCCTCCAGCACCTCGCGGCGGGCCGCGCCCCGGCCCAGCGTCCGTTCGAGCAACTGTTGAAGGGCGGTTTCCAGGGCGCGCCGCTTGCCCTCTCGCGTCAGGTAGGCGGCCTCCGCCGGCGTCAGGGTGACGCCGAACCGGCGCGCCGCGGCCTGCACGGCGGGCGCCCCGCCGTCCGCCGCATCCTCCACCGCGGCGAAAAGCGCCCGCACGGTCGCGAGCGTGCTGTCGTAGACGGCCTGCTGGAACTGGTAGATGGGTTTGACCGACGCCGCCAGCTCGTCCGCTTCGCGCTGGATCTCTTGACCGCTCTTGGTGACGACGAAGTTGAACGGCGCGACCACGTCGCGATCCGCCACCGCCCCGGGCTCGAGCAGGGGAGCCAGATCGGTAGTACTGCTGGGAAACGCCACGTAGGCCAACGCCGCCAGGCCCGCCACCCACACCCAGCGGGCCGCGTGATAGCGCACCTCGCCCCAGGCCGGCGCCTTCATGTCATCCCTGCGCGTCCTCGGCATAGGCCCGGATGATGTCGCGCACCAGCCGGTGGCGCACGACATCGGCGTCGCTGAGATAGCAGAACGCGATCCCGTCGATGCCCGGGAGAATCCGCTCGATCTGCAAGAGCCCGCTGGCCTCGCGGTCGGCCAGGTCGATCTGCGTCTTGTCGCCCGTAATCACGGCGCGGGAGTTCACCCCCAGCCGAGTGAGAAACATCTTCATCTGCATGCCGGTGGCGTTCTGGGCCTCGTCCAGGATCACGAAGGCGTCCGAGAGAGTGCGACCCCGCATGTAGGCCAGCGGCGCGATCTCGATAGTCCGGTGCTCCAGGGCGCGCTGCACCCGGTCGCGCGGCATCATGTCCTCCAACGCATCGTAGAGGGGCCGGAGGTAGGGATCCACCTTCTCCTGGAGGTCTCCGGGGAGGAAGCCCAGGCTCTCCCCGGCCTCGACCGCCGGCCGGGCCAGCACGATGCGCCGCACCCGCTTGCGGGCCAGCGCGTCGACCGCCGCCGCCACGGCCAGGTAGGTCTTCCCGGTCCCGGCGGGGCCGATCCCCACCACGATGTCGTGTTCCGCGATGGCCTGAAGGTACTCCCGCTGGCCGGGGGTCTTGGGTTGAATCACGCGCCGGAGACCCGGCAGGATGATCCGCAGGTCCGTAGCCGGCGCCTCCGGCAGCGCCCCCCGATCCGCCTCGGCCACGAGCCGCTCCACCTCGTGCTCATCCACGGGCTCACCCATGCGCGCGAGATCCACCATGGCCTGCGCCACCGGGAGGGCGCGCTCCACCGCGGCCCTCGGCCCGGCCAGGGACAGGGTATCGCCACGCAGCGACACCCGGACCCCCAACCGCTCGGCCAGCGCGATCAGGTTGGCGTCGTTCACGCCGGCCAGCGCGAGCGGGTCCACACCCTCGACCGAGATCCGTTGGAGGACGTCCTCGCTCACCGCACCACCTTGAGATGCAGCGCCGCCAGGTCTTCCTCCCGCGCCGGCGCGGGTGCCCCCTCGAACAGGGCGCGGGCGGCCGTAGTCTTGGGGAACGCGATCACGTCTCGCAGCGAGGCGGCCCCGGCCAGCAGCATCGCCACGCGGTCCATGCCGATGGCGAAGCCGCCGTGGGGCGGCGCCCCCGCCGCCAGGCCCTGGAGCAGGAAGCCGAAGCGCGCCTCGATCTCCTGGGGCGAGAGCCCCAGCCGGGCGAACACACGGCGCTGGAGGGCCGGGTCGTGAATCCGGATCGAGCCCGACCCCAACTCGTTGCCATTGTAGACCGCATCGTAGTGCAGCGCCCGGCAGGCCAACGGGTCGGTCTCGAGCCGGGGTAGGTCGTCGGGGTGCGGCGCGGTGAACGGGTGGTGCGCGAAGACCGGCGCGCCGGTTTCCGGATCGGGCACGAAGAGCGGGAAATCCACCACCCACACGAAGGCGTGCGCCGTCCGGGGCGGCAGGGCCAACCGGCGCACCACCTCCTGCCGCACTCGATCCAGGACGGCCGATGTCACCCGGTCCGGCCCGGCCGCCATGAAGGCCGCGTCGCCGTCGGCCACGCCCAGGCGGCCCAACGCCTCGGCGTCGAAGTACTTCGCGACCGAGCCGGAGAGCTGCTCCCCCTGGCGCTTTACCCAGGCCAACCCGGCCCCGCCCACCTCCTTGGCCGTCTGGGCCAGCTGATCCACGTCCTTGCGCGACAGCGCGCCCCCGCCCTTCACCGCGAGTCCCCGCACCCGGGCCCCGTCCCCCACCGCGCGCTGGAAGAACGGCACACCCAGGGGAGCCACCTGGGCGGTCCAGTCCGCGATCGCGAGGTCGTAACGCAGGTCGGGCTTGTCGGTTCCATAACGCTCCATCGCCTCGGCGTAGCGGACCCGCGGGAAGGGGGACGCGACCCGGTGGCCCGCCTCGTCCCATAACGCCACCAGGACCGCCTCGACGAATCCCAGCACGTCCTCCTGGCTCACGAACGAGGCCTCGAGGTCGATCTGGGTGAACTCGGGCTGTCGGTCGTTGCGGAGATCCTCGTCCCGAAAACACCGGGCGATCTGGAAGTAGCGGTCGAACCCCGCCACCATGAACAGCTGCTTGTAGATCTGGGGCGACTGGGGCAGGGCGTAGAACTCGCCCGGGTGCACCCGTGAGGGCACCAGATAGTCTCGCGCGCCCTCGGGCGTCGGCTTGGTCAGAATCGGGGTTTCCAGTTCGAGGAACCCGAGCTCGGACAGGGTGCGCCGGGCACGCTGGAGCAGCCGGTGACGCAGGATCAGGTTGGCCTGGAGCTCGGGGCGCCGCAGGTCCAGGTGGCGATGCCGGAGCCGCAACTCTTCGCTCGGCAGCTCCTCGGACTTCCCCCGCGCCACCGGAATGGCCGGCGTCTCGGCCGGGCCCACGACCTGGAGCTCGGTCGCGTGAACCTCGACGGCACCGGTGGCGAGCTCCGGGTTCTGCATGTTGGCCGGGCGGGCCACCACCTCTCCTCCGACTACCACCACGGTCTCGGCGCTCAGTCCCGCGGCGCGCTCCAGCACCTCGGGCGAGGCCCAGCCCGGGCCCACCGCCACCTGCACCAGCCCGTCGCGGTCTCGCAGATCGAGGAACACGATGCCCCCCAGATCGCGGCGCCGGTGCACCCACCCTCCCAACCGCACCCGCTCGCCCACGTGCTCCAGGCGCAGCGCCCCGCACCGGTGGGTGCGCCAACTGGTTCGACCCGGGTCCGTCATCCGCTCCTCACGACCTCCCTCATCCCCCCCGTTCCGCTTCGCAGAGCGTGCGATAGAACTCCTCCGGCGTCCGGGCCTCGAGCAGGCGTTGCCGGACAGGCTCCCGGCGAACCAACCGGGAGATTCGACTCAACACCTTCACGTGCTGGCCCGCCAGCGACTCCGGCCCGGCCAACAGGAAGAACAGGCGCACCGGTTCGCCGTCAATGCTCTCATAGGGAACCGGCGCCGGGCTGGTCCCTGCCACCACGCCGAGGTTCGCCAGCGCCGGGGTCTTGCCGTGCGGCACCGCCACGCCGTAGCCGATGCCGGTCGGGAACTGCCGCTCCCGCTCGAGAATGGCCCCCAGCACCTCGTCCACCTGCTGGATCCCCTCTCCATCGAGGAGGAGCGCGACCAGCTCCCGAAGGACGCCGTCCTTGTCGCGGGCCCGGAGCGGGATCCGGATGCGGGCCGGGGTCAGCAGCTCGGATAGAAGCACGATGGCGGCATACGTGGTGTCGCCGCGGGAATGTAGTTAAGTTGTGGCCACAACGCCACTTGGAATGAACCGCCCCAGCGTGCAACGCCTTGTCTGGGCGCTCCTTGCAGGAGTGCCGTCGGCCGCCTCCGCCCAGGCCGAGGCGGCGGCCCAACTGTGGCGGCTGGCCCTGACCACGCTCCCGATCCCCCCGGCACTGGGGCGGGGGAGCAGCGCCGCGTTCTGGAACCCCGCCCAGGACTACGCGCCCCAGCGAGCGGTGGTCGGGATCGAGTTCATCCAGGCTCCGATCGAAGTGGGGGCATCCGGCCTGCTGGCTGCCGCGCAGGTGCGAGTCCATCGCGTCGGGTACCTGGGGCTCATCTACGGCCGGATGCAGGTCAACGAACTGGTGCGCACGACCGTGAGTCCGGACCCACAGCCAGGCGGGATTTCCTACTTCACGCACGCGCTGGCGCTGACCTGGGCTCGGCGCCTCGCCGGTATGACGGTGGGCGCCGTAGCCGGGGTGCATCAGGACCGCCTCGAGTACTATCACACGGAACGCTGGACCCTGGACGCCGGCCTCGAGCGGCACGTTGGCCCTTCTCTGCGGCTCGCGCTGGCCACTCACTTTCTCTCGCCCGGGGGCGGTCCCGCGCCAGCCCGCGACATCTTCGGCGGGCTGGCGTACCGGGTATGGCAGGGGGAAGTGTGGGCCGGTGGGCGGGAGGCAACCGTGGAGCTGCGCTACGGCATCGCCTTCGCGCACGGATTCGCGCCCGACCACGCGGCCGGTCTGGGGGTGGACCTGGGCGACGTGTTGGGCCTGGACGCCCTGATCGCGCGGGAGGGCGGATGGGCAGGTCCCGGCTGGCGACCGGTCGGCGGCCTGCGGCTGCGGGTCGGTCGCTATCGCCTGACCGTGGCGCGCGACGCCGGCCTGAACGACATCGGGTCCGCCTTCCGGGTGGGGATCGAGGCGCGGCTTGACGACTGAGCTCTTCTCGCTCGCTCCCGACTCGGCCCGCGCGCGGTTGGCCGATTGGCTGGCGGCTCGGGGCGAGCCGAGCTTCCGCCTCCGGCAGGTTCTCCCCCGGCTGTGGCGGCGGCCG
>DATLXT010000123.1:0-3934 GCA_035575475.1 Gemmatimonadales bacterium
CAACTGCGCGCCCGGCGTCTCGACCTCAGGGCCGGCGCAGCCTCATCCTGGCCCGTTACTACGGGGCCGACGTCGTGATCCCCCCTTCGGATCTGGTCGCCCAACTGCCCGAGATCACGATCGAGCCGCCGCCCGTCATCATCCCCCCGCTGCTGGACTCGCTCCTCGCGCCTCCACGACGCGGGGATACGGCGGCGACGCCGGCCGACAGCCAAACCGCCCGGGGTCGAGAGGCTCCCTAGTCCACCAATCTCAACGGCATCACCAGCGCCATGTAACTCGCGGGATCGTCCCACCCGACCGGCTCGACCGTGGCGGCGCGCTCGGGCGCCTTGAAGGTCATGCGGACCTCGTCGGTCGGCATGTACTTCAGGATTTCGAGCAGGTACATGGCGTTGAACCCGATTTCCAGGGGCTCCCCCTCGTAGGTGACCGCCAGCTCGTCCTGGGCCTCGCCCAGGTCCGGCGTCTGCACCGAGAACTTCACCGTGCCGCCCGCGAAGGCCAGGCGGATGCGGTGGGTCTGGTCGCTGGCCACGACGCTCATGCGCCGCAGGGCCGCCATCATGGCCGCCTTGTCCACGGTGGCGGCCTTGTCGTTCTCCCGGGGGATGACCTGCTCGTAGTTCGGGTACGGCCCCTCGATGAGGCGGGAGAACACCAGGGTCCCGCCGGCCCGCACGCCCAGGTGATTGTCGCTCCGGGCGATCTCGAGATCGGTGTCGGCGGGGAAGAGCCGTCGGATCTGCTCGAGCGCCTTGGGCGGGACGATCAGGTCGGCATTGGCGCCGCCGGTCGCCGGCACGTCCATCTTGGCCAGGCGGTGGCCGTTGGTGGCCACCATGCGCATCCGGTCGGGGCGCATCTCCCAGAGCACGCCGTTCAAGATCGGCCGGCTCTCTTCGGTGGACGCGGCGAAGGCCACGTGCCCCACCAGCTTGTGCACCACGCCGGCCGCCGCCTTCCAAGCCCCGTCGAACTTGACCGCGGGGAAGGAGGGGAACTCCTCGCGCGGTAACCCCAGCAGTTTGAACTTGGCCCGACCGCACTCGATCCCCACGCGCTGCTCGCCCGCGGCCGTCACCCGGATCGGCGCCGAGGGCAGCTCGCGGACGATGTCCACCAATTTCCGCGCGGGCAGGGTGGTGCCGCCCTCGGCGTCCACCTCGGCCGGGACGGTGGTGCTGACCGCGATGTCCAGATCGGTGGCCGAGAGTCTCAGCCCCTGCCTGTCGGCTTCCACCAGCACGTTGGAGAGCACCGGGAGGGTGGTCCTCGCGGGGACCGCCGCCGCCACCGCCGCCAGCCCCTCCTGCAGTTGCTCCCGCGTGATCGTGAACTTCATGCGTTCGGCCGCCTCGTTCCCGATGCCGGGTAGAAGTACCTACTCCTATACTCAGAGACTAATCTAGTAGTAGTAGCAGAGTCTCGGGAAATGTGGGCCCCCGCGCCGAAGCGCCGTACCGACACCGGGCTCGGCTCCCCTACGGCTGTGGGGTCGGTGTTGGTGAAGTTGACGATCGTGTGGGTTACGCGCCCGGCGCCCCTTCCCCCACATCCCTCAACACGCCCCCGTCCCCAATGTTGGCTACAGTGCGGACAACTCCTGCCGCGCCATTTCCACCCGCTCCTTGAAGGTTCGGTCCCGCACCATCTGGCGTTCCACCTTGTCCACGCTGTGGATGACCGTCGAGTGGTCCCGTCCCCCGAACGCCTGCCCGATCTCGACCAGCTGCATGCCGAGCATGTCCCGGGCCAGGTACATGGCTACTTGACGGGGGATGGTGAGGGTCTTGGTGCGGGCCTTGGACCGGAGCCCTTCCGGCGTGACCCCCCAGCGGCGCGCCACCACCTCCTGGACCCGGTCGATGCTGGGGGTGGAGCGGCCCCCGTACCCGCCGGCCTCCTCGCCCTGGCGGATCTTGTCCGAGAGCGCCTCGCGCGCCAGCTCGATCGTGACCTCCCGGTTCTTCAGGGACGCGAAGAGCAGCAGCTTGATGATGCACCCCTCGAGTTCGCGCACGTTCGAGCGCACGTGCTCCGCCATGAAGCGGAGCACGTCGTCCGGGATGGTCATCTCCAGGTGGTCCTGCTCCGCCTTTTTCCGGAGGATGGCGATGCGGTGTTCGAGATCGGGGTGCCCGATGTCGGCCACCATGCCCCACTCGAAGCGCGAGATCAGCCGATCTTCCAGGCCCGGGAGCTCCTTGGGCGGGCGATCCGAGGTCAACACGATCTGCTTGTGGGCCTCGAACAGGGCGTTGAACGTGTGGAAGAACTCCTCCTGGGTCTGTTCCTTCCCCTCCAGAAAGTGCACGTCGTCCACCAGGAACAGGTCCACGTCGTTGCGGTACCGCCGCCGGAACTCCGGCATGGTGCGGGCGTGGATCGATTCGATGACCTCGTTGAGAAACTGCTCGGCGCCCAGATAGACCAGCCGGGTGTTCGGGTTGCGCTGCAGCACGGCGTGCGCGATGGCCTGCATGAGGTGCGTCTTGCCCAATCCGGTGGCACCGTAAATGAAGAGCGGGTTGTACGTTTTCCCGGGCGCCTCGGCCACCGCGTGCGCCGCGGCCGCCGCCAGCTCGTTGGACTTCCCGATGACGAAGGTCGCGAAGGTGTACCGGTCGTTGAGCGGCGTCGTCGGGCTCCCCGCCTTCTCCGCCGCCGCGCTGACCGGCGGGGCGACGAAGAAGTCCATCTGGGGCCGGCGGCGGCGCTCCTCCTGCACCTGGAACACCACCGACGTGGGGCGGCCCAGCACCCGCTCGGCGGCGCGCGAGAGGAGCGACGCGTACTTCTGCTCGTTCCACTCGGCCGCGTACTGATCGGGCGCGCCCACGATCAGTCTCCCTTCGTCCAGCGCGATGGGTTGAGCCGGTTCGAGCCAGCTCTTCACCGCCGCGTCGGGAAGTTCACGCCGCGCCTCGTCCAGCAGACGCTTCCAGGCTTCCTTGGCTTGCTGCTCCATCACTGGCGAAGAAACGGGTGGGAAGTCCGGCAAGGGCGGCCCGAAAGTACGCGCCCCATGTGGAAAAGTCAACCTTGACCTAAGCATCTGCCCCGGATACGTTTTCGGCCCTCGCGAGGATGACTCATGGGCATGCCGACCTATCGGCCGCGCAACCGGCGGCGGATCAATAAGCACGGGTTCCGGGCCCGGATGAAAACGACCTGGGGGCGTGCCGTTCTGTCACGCCGCCGCAAAAAGGGGCGCAAACGCCTGGCGGTGCGCCTGCCGTCCAAGCACCGGAGCCGGTAACGAGCGAGCGGTGGCCGCGCCGCGCGCGGCTCCGCGGTGCGGATCTCCGTGCGTGTTGGGACGCTGGCCGCCGGCGGCGGCTGCCGCACCTGGAGGTGGCCTGGCGCCCCAATGAGACGGGTCACCCGCGGTTGGGGGTCGTCGTGCCCCGCTATCACTATACCGCGGTGGCCCGTAATCGTTTGCGGCGGCGACTCCGGGAAATCCTGCGACGTGGCCTGCTCGGCGCCCTGCCTCCTGTGGACCTGGTGGTCCGGGCCCGGCGGTCCGCCTACGATGCCCCGGTTGCAGTCCTGCGTGCCGAGTTGACCGACGGCCTGAGCCGAACGCGATGAACCCGAGCCGCTGGCCGCGCCGTATCGTGATGGCGCTCATCCGCGGCTACCAGCTGACGCTGTCGCATTTGGTGTTCACGCAGTGTCGGTTCGTGCCAACCTGCTCTCGTTATACCTACGAGGCCGTGGAGCGCTACGGGGCGCTGAAGGGCGGGTGGCTGGGACTGCGGCGGATCCTCCGGTGCCACCCGTGGCATCGGGGTGGGTATGATCCGGTCCCGTAACGGCGGCGCGTCGGACCGAGAGACGGCCCGACCGCAAGGTGGAGCGGGACGTCACTAGGGGCGGAGCGTGGAACGACGGGTCATTCTGGCCATCCTCCTGATGCTGATCGTCG
>DATLXT010000124.1:0-2009 GCA_035575475.1 Gemmatimonadales bacterium
GGGCGACGACGACGGGTACGTGGACATGATGGGGTTCGCGCATGCCCACCGGGACGGCGCCTGCGCCAGCTCCACCAACAACCACATCTGGGCCCACCGCTGGGTGCTGGGCGCGGGCGACGGCGGCGGGGACTTCGTCACCAACGATCCCCGCCCCCCTCCGGGCGGCGGGTTCATCCGCATCCGCGATTACTTCATCCAGAGCGGACTGGGCGGGGCCAGCGCCTGCGACTCCACCCAGATCATGCCGATCGGCACGGCGGCCCACGAGTTCGGCCACGCGCTCGGTCTTCCCGACCTCTACGACAACGGCGGCCCCACCGAGGGGATCGGCCGCTGGGGGCTGATGGGCTCGGGGAGCTTCAGCTCGCCGCTCAGCCCCGCCCGCATGGAAGCCTGGTCGTTGAACGAGCTGGGTTGGGTGACGGTGGTGCCGCTCGACACCGCCGGGACCTATCGCTTCGGGCCGGCCCCGACGGGCGACACCACCTTTCTGATCCGGCCGATCGGCTCGAACCCCAACGGCGAATACCTCCTGCTCGAGAACCGTCAGGCCGCCTACGCCGACACCGCGCTCGCGCGCAACGCCTGTCAGGTCTGGTTTCAGGACGGTAATCAGACGAGCTGCCCCGGCGGGCTTCTCATCTGGCACATCGATTCCGCCAAGGTGGCCGCGGGGCGGTTCAACAACACGGTCAACAACGGCTCGATTCACGGGGTGAAGCTCGAAGAAGCCGACGGGGCGCGCGACCTCTGGTGTCCGGGCGCGCCGGGGCCGGGGTGCAACCGCGGCGACTCGGGGGATCCCTACCCCGGCATGACCGGCAACACCGCGTTCGCCTACACCACCAACCCCGCCGCCACCAAGAACGCGAACGGGGGCTACCTGGGCTTCGACGTGGACGCGATCACGCAAGTGGTCCCGGGCGGCGAGATGTCCTTCCGGCTCACCTTCGCCGTCCCGCTGGTCATCCAGAGCACGAGCCCCCGGCCCGGCGGCGTGATGGGCGCGAGGTACGCGGACACGCTGCGGGCCTCGGGGGGCGGGAGCATTTACAGTTGGTCGGTCGCCGCCGGATCGCTCCCGCCGGGCCTCACTCTCGCCTCGAGCGGTGCGCTCTCGGGATTCCCGGCCGCCACGGGAACCTTCCCCTTCACGGCGCGTGTGGCCTCGGGTGGGCAGGTCGAGACCCGCGACTACACCATCGTGGTCACCGCTCCGTCGCTCACCCTGGCGGCCGTGCTGCCGCGCCTCTTCGACCCCGCCGCCACGACCCTCACGCCGGACCAGCTGCGCTATCTCGACCTGCTGGGCAACAGCAACGGCCAGTTCGACGTGGGCGATTTCCGCGCCTGGGTGGACTCGACCGGGGCGCCGCCCGGCGCGCCGGTCGAGCGGCCCGGGGCGAGCGTGCGGAAGGGCGGTGTCCGATGATCCGTCGCGTCCTGGTGCTGGGCGTCGCGCTCGGCGTCCTCGGCGGGCTCTCGTGCAAGGACTCGACCGGGCCCGTGGCCGGCACGCTCAAGGTCAAGCTCACGATGCCCGGGGCCAATAGCGGGCTGGACGGGGCGATTCTCTTCACCCTGACCGGCCCCACCGCGCCGGGCGCCGCTTCAGCCGGCGGCCCCGGTCTCCGGGTCTTCCACCAAGCCCTCGCCCCCACGATGAAGGTGGCGGTGACGGGCACGCTGGCCTCGGGCGCCGTGGTCATGACCTTCGCCGTGGACGACGTGCGGCAGCGGTACACCGCCACGCTGGAGCAGGTGGCTGCGACGGCGGGCTATCAGCTGCGGTCCTCGCTCAACGGGTACTCGCTGTCGGTGACGCGGTAGGAGACGCGGGCCTCGGGGGACCCCCTCGGGGTCAGGGTCTCACCCGCACGAATCTCCCCCCGCTCGCGAACGGCCCCGCCTCCCCGCCGCGTCGGGCGCTGGTGATGGAGAGGGTGTCGCCTGCCAGCGTGCCCGCGACTTCGACCGCGGGCGTCTGGCCCGAGGCGAACGGGATC
>DATLXT010000125.1:0-3459 GCA_035575475.1 Gemmatimonadales bacterium
GGCTGGCTGCCCGAGGGCCCCGTGACCATCGGGATCACGGCGGGAGCGTCCACCCCCAACAACAAGATCGGGGAGACGATCGAGCGGATCGCGGCCACGCGGGGCGTGTCGCTGGTCCCCACGCCGGAGTGAGGTCCTTCACCCCGGGGGCGGCGGGGGTTCACCCCGGGCCGCCGGCCCGGGTGTGCGGCTCTTCTACAGGCACCAGATCGGGGTGCCTGGCGTATTGTCGGGCCACGTATGCGCATGCGGCGCGGACGTGGTTTCGCGAGAGGGATTCCGCGAAGTATCCGCGGGCCCACTGGAAAACCGATCCACGCCTCTGGTTGATCCGGCGCGCGGACTCGGACTTGGCGTGTCGGACGAAGCGGACTAATCCACCCTCAGGTCGGATACTGGCGATCACGTGGACGTGATCGGAGAGCACGGCCACTTCGTGAACGTGGACCTGCCAGCGGACGCTGGCGTCGCGGACGACCGCTCTCACCACCTCGGCGTCCGCCCGTCGAATGACACGTTGCCGCAAGCGGGTATGCCACGTGATGTGAACGTACAAGCCGAACGCTCGGTGACCCACATCCCCCTCGATCCGCCTTTGGCTGGCCCTCCCTCGGCTGACCCCGGGGCGGAGCCCCGGGGTTTCTCTCTCTCTCTCTCTCTCTCCGACCCTCCGCCCCCGGGGGGCGGCGGGGGTTCACCCCGGGCCGTCGGCCCGGGGTCAGCCGCGGGCCTGAGCTTCTGGTGTGACCCTCCCTCGGGCGACTCTCCTCGGCTGACCCCGGGGCGGAGCCCCGGGGTTTCTCTGCCCCAACCCGGCACCCGCCTTCATAGAGCGCCGGTGCCGTCACCTGGACGTCAACGCCCGCGTCGCTCTAGCCCGCTTCGGCTTTTCTTCGCCATATTCAGGCATGTCCCTCGCCGGCTTCCATCCGGCTGTCCAGCGTTGGTTCGCTTCCCGCTTCGAGGAGCCCACCGACCCGCAGGCGCGCGCCTGGCCGCTGATCCGGGAGGGCCGCAGCGTGCTCATCGCGGCTCCCACCGGAGCCGGCAAGACGTTCGCCGCCTTCCTGGCCGCGATCGACTCCCTGGTGCGCCAGGGCCTGGACGGCACGCTCCGGGACGAGACCCAGGTGGTCTATGTCTCGCCGCTCAAGGCGCTGTCGAACGACGTGCAGAAGAACCTGTCCCAGCCGCTGGCCGAAATCCGGCGCACGCTCGAGCAGCTCTGCCTGCCGGACGTGGAGATCCGGACGCTGGTCCGCACCGGCGACACGCCCGGACCCGAGCGGCAGGCCATGGCCAGAAAGCCGCCCCACCTCCTGGTCACCACGCCCGAGTCGCTCTACCTGATGCTCACCGCCGAGCGGTCGCGGGGCATGCTGCGCGCGGCCCGCACCGTGATCGTGGACGAAATCCACGCCGTGGCCCGGGACAAGCGCGGGAGCCACCTGGCGCTCTCGCTCGAGCGGCTCGACCACCTCGCCGGCCGGCGGCTCCAGCGCATCGGTCTCTCGGCCACCCAGAAGCCGATCGAGGACATCGGCCGGTTTCTGGTCGGGAGCCGCCCGCCTTCCGCCTCCCCGCACCCCGCCATCGTCGACGCCGGCCACGTCCGCGACCTCGACCTGGCGATCGAGATCCCCGGCTCGCCGCTCGAAGCGGTCATGGCGGCCGAGGTGTGGGAGGAGCTCTACGACCGGCTGGCCCAGCTCATCGCCGAGCACCGGACCACGCTGGTATTCGTGAACACCCGGCGTCTCGCGGAACGGGTCACGGCGCGGCTGTCCGAGCGGCTGGGCCCGGAACACGTGACCTCGCATCACGGCAGCCTCTCGCGGGAGAAGCGCCTGGACGCGGAGCAGCGGCTCAAGGCCGGTCAGCTCAGGGCCCTCGTGGCCACCGCCTCGTTGGAGCTGGGCATCGACATCGGGACGGTGGATCTGGTCTGCCAGGTCGGGTCCACCCGGTCCATCGCCACCCTGCTCCAGCGGGTGGGGCGGGCGGGTCACCACCTCCGGGCCGTACCCAAAGGCCGGATCTTCCCGCTCTCGCGCGACGAGCTGGTCGAGTGCGCGGCGCTGGTGCGGGCGGTGCGCGAGGGGCGGCTCGACCGGCTGATCATCCCCGAGCGGCCGCTCGACATCCTGGCTCAGCAGATTGTGGCCCTGGTCGCCTGCGAGGAGTGGGAGGAGGATGCGCTGTTCGATCTCGTCAGGGGGGCGTACCCCTATCGGGACCTCTCCCGCAAGGACTTCGACGACGTGGTGCGGATGTTGGCGGAGGGCTTCAGCACCCGGCGCGGGCGGCGTGGGGCCTACCTCCACCGCGACGGCGTGCATCGACGGCTCCGCGGCCGCCGGGGCGCCCGCCTCGCGGCCCTGACCTCGGGCGGCGCCATTCCGGATATCGGGGATTACCGGGTGGTGCTCGAGCCCACCGAGACCTTCGTCGGCACGGTGAACGAGGACTTCGCGATCGAGAGCATGCCGGGGGACATCTTCCAGCTGGGCAACACCTCGTATCGCATCCTCAAAGTCGAATCGGGGCAGGTACGGGTGGCCGACGCCCGGGGCCAGCCGCCCTCGATCCCGTTCTGGCTGGGCGAGGCGCCGGCGCGCACCGCCGAGCTGTCGGACGAAGTCTCCCGGCTGCGCACGGACATCCAGGCGCGGCTCGCCGACCCGGCGGGCGCGGTGGGGTGGCTGACTGCGGCCACGGGGATCGCCGAGCCCGCCGGGCGACAGATCGTGGAGTACCTGGACGCCGCCAAGAAGGTCCTGGGGGTGATCCCCACCCAGGAGTGCGTGGTGCTGGAGCGGTTCTTCGACGAGGCGGGCGGGATGCAGCTGGTGGTGCACGCCCCCTTCGGGAGCCGGATCAACCGCGCCTGGGGTCTCGCGCTCAGGAAACGCTTCTGCCGGAGCTTCAACTTCGAGCTTCAGGCGGCCGCGACCGAAGACGCGATCGTGATCTCCCTGGGCCCGCATCACTCCTTCCCGCTCGAGGACGTGTTCCAGTTCCTGCACCCGGACACGGTGCGGCACCTCCTGGTGCAGGCCCTGCTGGATGCGCCGATGTTCCCCACCCGCTGGCGCTGGAACGCCACCCGGGCGCTGGCGGTCCTGCGCCAGCGCGGCGGCCGGAAGGTTCCCACCCCGTTCCAGCGAATGGAGGCCGAGGATCTGGTGGCGGCGGTGTTCCCCGACCAGCTGGCCTGCCCCGAGAACCTGGCGGGAGATCGGGAGATTCCCGACCACCCGCTCGTGACCCAGACCATCCAGGATTGCCTGGTCGAGGCCATGGACATCGCCGGGCTCACCCGGCTGCTCGAGGACATGCGGGCCGGGAAGATCCGGCTGGTGGCGCGCGACACCACCGAGCCCTCGCCGCTCTCGCACGAAGTCCTGAACGCCAAGCCCTACGCCTTCCTGGACGACGCGCCGCTGGAGGAGCGCCGCA
>DATLXT010000126.1:0-8647 GCA_035575475.1 Gemmatimonadales bacterium
GCTCACGTAGCGGATGGGCGCGTGGGCGAGATCCTGGAGGCGGTCGAGGTACGCCCGGGCGGCCGGCGGAAGGTCGGCCAGCCGCCGCACGCGCGTCAACGACCGGTTCCAGCCGGGCAGCACCTCGTACATGGGCTGGACCCGTTCGATTCGTTCCGCGTCGGCCGGCATGGAGTCGATCACGTCCCCGTCCAGGCGATACCCGACGCACACCGGAATGCGGTCGAAGGTGTCCAGCACGTCCAGCTTGGTCACGGCGAGTCCGGTGAGCCCGTTCACCCGCACGGCGTAGCGCACCACCACCGCGTCGAACCATCCGCAACGCCGCGGGCGTCCGGTGGTGGCCCCGAACTCGCCGCCCAGCTCCCGGATCCGGGCGGCCAGCTCGGGGTCCGCCTCGGTGGGCAGGGGGCCGTTGCCCACCCGGGTGGTGTATGCCTTCACCACGCCGAGCACCGCGTCAATGGCGGTCGGGCCGATGCCGGCCCCCACCGCGGCGCCGCCGGCCGTGGTATTGGACGAGGTGACGTAGGGATAGGTCCCATGGTCCACGTCCAGCAGGGCGCCCTGCGCGCCCTCGAGCAGAACGTGCTCGCCGCGGGCCAGGGCATCGTAGACCACCCGTCCGGCATCCACCGCGAGGGGGAGGAGGCGGGGAGCCAGCCGTTCCACCAGCTCCTCGTGCTGCCGCGGGTCGGCCCGTTCCGTGGCGCCCAGGAGGCCGAGCACCGCGTTGGCCTGGGCCACCCGCTCGCGCACCAGTTCCCGCGCGCGCCCGAGATTCCGCAGGTCGCCCACGCGGATGCCGCGGCGCCCGTACTTGTCCTCGTACGTCGGCCCGATGCCCCGGCCCGTGGTGCCGATTTTCTGGCGCGCCTCACGCGCGCGGTCCAGCAGCTTGTGATAGGGCAGCGTGAGGTGCGCCCGGTCGGAAACGAATACCTTGTGCTCTACCCGGACGCCGCGCCGCGTCAGGGCGTCCAGCTCGGTGAACAGCGTCTCCGGGTCGAGGGCCACGCCGTTGCCGATCACGCAGACCGCGCCCTGGAGGACCCCGGCCGGGACCTGGTGCAGGACGAACTCCCCGGTCCCCGTGTCCACGGTGTGCCCGGCGTTCGCGCCGCCCTGGTAGCGTACCACCAGGTCGGCGCGCTCGGCCAGCACGTCGACGATCTTCCCCTTCCCCTCGTCGCCCCATTGGGCGCCCACCACCACCACGCAATGCGTCTTCGGACCGAACACGGGCTCCCCTTCAGCAAAAACGCCCCGGGGGACGGGGCGGGTGTATCCTCTGAAAAAAGCTAGACGGCCAGGCGGAGAGTCGCAAGGCGACAGGGCGCCGCGTCTCAGGGGGCCGGCGCCCGATTCAGCACGGCGGCGACACCGTCCGCCACCGCGCGCACCCCTGTCAGGCTCAGCCGGTCCGCCGTGTCCCGCCGCGTGTGCACGACCCGCATCGTGCCCCATCCACCGCGCATCAGCGTGACGCACTCCCGGGCCGCGCGACCCAGCACGATGCCGTCCACCAGCACGGGCAGCCAGCGCCGGCGACGGGCCGAGAGCGCCGCCGCCACCGCCTCGGTGAGGGACCCGGGGCGATGCACCAGCGCGATCACGTCGCCGTCATCGTCGATCCCGTCGAAGTTGATCACGGCCGCGTCCCGCAGCAGCGCGCCCCGTTCCTCGACCAGCGCCCGAGCCCCGACCAATCCCAGCTCTTCCGCGTCGGGGAGGAGCACGCCCACGGAAGCCTGCGGCGCAAGGCGATCCAGGACGGCCAGGATCGCGAGGATGCCCGTGCCGTTGTCCAGCGCGCCGGGCGAGGGACGGAGCACGGCGTTGAGCATCAGCGGTGCCCCGCCCAGGAAGGCCGGCCACGCCGCCCCGAGCCACGCTCCCCTCGGCACCGCGGCGCCCATCTCCCCTGCGAGGGCCAGGGCGACCAGTCCCCCACCGCCCAGGGCGGCGAGCCCGGCCCACACCAGCCGGCTGGCCATCGAGAACACCTGACCCTTGGAGTCGTGGTGGGCCGCGAGCCACAGCGCCGGCGCGGCCGGGCCCCGGGTCGCGATCAGATTGACGGCCTCGACGCGCCGGCCGCGCGCGCGCCCGAGCATGGCACGGCGCAGCGGGGTACCCAGGGCCAGGATGGCGAGACTGGTGGCGAGGAGTACGTAGCGGCCGCTTGCCAGGCCGGTCCCGCCCGAACCCAGGGTGAGCACCGCGGCGCCCATGCCGGCGACGACGAACCCCAGGACCGCGACGGCGTCGAGCCCGGCGGGCGTGGCCGTGAAGCGCTGCTCGGCGACGGTGAAGCCTCGCGCCACGAGCTCCCGCTTCAGGGTTTCCACCACCCGCGCCTGCGCCACGGAGCCGGCCGGCCGCGGCAGGGCGAGCTCCCGCAGGAGGGCCGCGAGGTCAGTCACCCCGGACGAGGCGCGCGATCCGCTCGCGATCTCGGTCGTCCAGGGGGGCCAGGGGCGGACGGACCGGCCCGCCGTGGAGCCCGACGGCGTCCATGGCGGCCTTGACCCCCGCCGGTCCCAGCCGTCCCACGATTTCTCGATCGAGCGGCCCCAGGCGCTGCTGGAGGGCGACCGCCCGTTCGCGTTCGCCCGCCCGGAAGGCGGCGTAGAGCTCCGCGCACAGCCGGGCCGCGAAGCAGGCCGCCGCCACCACGCCGCCATCGGCGCCGCGTTCGAGCGCCCCCAGCAGGAGCGAGGCGGAACCCACCAGCACCGCCCACTCCGGCACGGCGCTCCGATAGGCCGTGAAGGTGTCCAGGTCGCCCGAGGAATCCTTGACGCCCACGATGCGGGGGTGACCGGCGAGCCGCTCCAGGAGCGCGGCGGGGAGCGCGAGGTGGGTGTACTTGGGAATGTTGTAGACCAGCACCGGGACGGGGCTGGCATCCGCCACGGCCCGGTAATAATCCGCGAGGCTCTCGGGCGAGTGCCCCGCGGCGTAGTATCCGGGGGGCCGCACCAGCACCAGGTCCGCCCCCGCCTCCGCGGCGGCTCGGGACAGGGCCAGCGCCTGGCGGGTGGACTCGGCCCCCGTGCCCGCCACCAGCCACCGGTCGTCCGGCACGGCCTCGCGGGCCGCGCCCACCAGCCGGCCCACTTCAGCCGGGTCGAGGAGCGGCGCCTCGCCCGTCGAGCCCGCCACCACGACGCCGTCCAGCCCGTCGGCGAGGTAGCGTCCGAGGTTGCGCCGCAGTTCGCCCAGGGCCAGTTCGCCCGTGCGCGGGTCGAACGGCGTGGTGATCGGAGCCAGGATGCCGGCGAGCCGCCGGCCGGTCACGGCGTGGCCTTGCCCGCCGCTTCGGCCACCCCCGAGCGGCGGCGCACGGTCCGCAGCTGGAGCTCGAAGTCGGCAGGACTCGACGCGGCGGCCAGCGCGGCCTCGGGCACCACCGCGCCGGCCAGCACCAGGTCCATCAGGTGCTGGTCGAACGTCTGCATGCCGTGCGGCTCGCGCGACGCCCGCATGTACTCGGCGATCTCGCCCCGGCGGGACGGCGTCCGGATCATGTCCCGCACTTCGTCGGTCGAGATCAGGATCTCGAGCGCGGCCACCCGACCCTGCCCGTTGGCGTGGGGGACCAGGCGCTGGGCCACGATCCCCTGGAGGGTCTCGGCCAACCGCAGGCGGGTCATCTCCTGCGCTTCGGCCGGGAACATCGAAATCACCCGGCCGATCGCGGCCACGGCGTCCGCCGCGGGCAGGCTGGAGATCACGAGATGCCCGGTCTCCGCGGCTTTGAGCGCGGTCTCCGCCGTCTCGGTGTCGCGCAACTCGCCGACCATGATCACGTCGGGATCCTGGCGCAGGGCCGCCCGCAACCCGGCGGCGTACGACTCGGTGTCCACGCCCACCTCACGCTGGGTGACCGAGCTGTTGACGTCCCGGTGCAGGAACTCGATGGGGCTCTCGATGGTCAGCACGTGCTTTTGCTGAGTCTGATTGATGTGGTTCACCATCGCGGCCATGGTCGAGCTCTTGCCCGAACCCGCCGGCCCCGCCACCAGGATCAGCCCCTGCTCGGCAGACGCCAGCGTGGCGAACACGGCCGGGAGTCGCAGCGACTCGAACGTCGGGACGTCGAATGGGACCACCCGCATCACGATCATGAAGGAGGAGCGCTGGCGCAGAATGCTGACCCGGAACCGCCCCACCCCGGGCATGCCCCACGAGCAGTCGTAGTCCTTCATCCGGTCCAGGCGTTCCCGATCCTCCTCGTTGGGGATGAGCCGCAGCGCGATGGCCTTGGTCTGCTCGGGCGTGAGCCGCTGCTTGGTGAGCGGGACCAGCTTGCCGTTGATGCGGGCGCGGAAGACGTCGCCGGCCTTGATGTGAAGATCGGACGCCCCCCGGTCCACGGCGGCCTTGATGACCTTCTCCATCAGTACCCCGCCTCGAGGTCCACGACGTTCTGGAGCGGCATCCCCTCAAGATACCGCCGGATGTTCTCCAGGATGAGTCCCGCCTCGCGCTCCCAGAACCGGGTGGTCACGGCACTGACGTGCGGACTCACCAGCACCCGCGGATGCCGCCAGAACGGATGGCCCGGCGGCAGCGGCTCGGTGGCGAACACGTCGAGCGCGGCGCCCCGCAGCCGCCCCCGGTCGAGCAGGTCGAGCAGGGCCGCCTCGTCCAGCAGCGCGCCCCGCGACACGTTGACCAGCAGCGCGCCGGCCGGCAGCCGCTCCAACACCGCCCGCGTCACCGTGCCCGTCGTCCCCGGCGTTTCCGGGGCGGAGATCACGAAGCAGTCGCTTTCGCCCGCGAGCCGGGGCAGGTCTTCGGGTCCGCCCACCCAGGCCATCCCGAAGGGCCCGCCCCGCTCCGGGCGGCGGCGCACCCCGGCCACCCGCATCTCCAGCGCCAGGCCCCTCCTGGCCACGGCGCTTCCGATGCCGCCCAGCCCGTAGATCCCGAGGCGGAGGTCCCGCAGCTCGACCACCGGATGCGCCAGATCGGCGAACTCCCCCTTGGCCCAGCGCCCCGCCCGCTGCGCCTCGAGCATGAGATCCAGGGCCCGGGCGAAGTACGCCACCGCCGCCACCACCCAGTCGGCGATGGGGGCGGCGTGCACCCCGGCGGAGTTCGTGAATACGATCCCCGTACCCCGCAGCGCCGGGAGGCTGGCCCCGACACCCGCCGTGCCGGTGTGCACCCAGCGGAGAGACTCCCGACCGGCCGCGACCACTCCGGCCGGCACCCCGTAGCCGAGATAGATCTCCGCGCCGCGCGCGGCCGCCACCGATTCCGGGGAGCCCGCGCCCCCGTCGCCGTCCGAGGCCGCCGGGGCGGTCACCTCGACCACCTCCCACCCCGCTCCCAGGGCGCGCCCAATCGCCGTCACGACCTCGCGCGGGACGCGCCAGGCCGCCCGCGGCGAGGCCAGGTCCACGACCAGACGCCGCGTCACTCCCCGGTGGAGACGGTGCGGACCCCGGGGTGATGCAGCAGGGCGATCATGACCTGGTCGTGCAGGCGCTTGGCGCCGCGCAGCTCGAAGTCCACCACCACGTCCACGTTCTCGCGCCGCTGGACCTGCCGCAGGATGTCGAGGCCGGTGCGCCGTACCACCGTCTCCAGCTCCTCGATCACCTGGGGCTCGGGCCGCGCGTGCACCCGCACGCGCGTGGTAGTGGCGTGGCGCTCGAGGAACCCCTCGACCCACCGCAGTCCCTGGAGCACCAGCAGCACCAGGATCGTGGTCCCCAGCGCCTCGAGATAGTACCCGGCGCCCAGAGCGACCCCGATCGCCGCCACCACCCAGATCGTGGCCGCGCTGGTGAGCCCCACCACGGCGCCCCGGGCGTGCAGGATCGTACCGGCGCCGATGAAGCCTACCCCGGTGACGATCTGCGCCGCCACCCGGGTCGGATCGGCCCCGGCGCCGCCCAGGGTCAGGGACAGCTGGGTGAAGATCACCGAACCCATGCAGATGAGGATGTTGGTGCGGAGACCCGCCGGTTTGCCCGACAGCTCGCGTTCCAGGCCGACGGCGCCGCCCAGGACGGTGGCGAGCACCAGCTGCAACAGCAGGTCGAGGCGCAGCACTTCCACCAGGCGCTGGAGCAGGTCCGCCATCACGCCTCCGCCTCCGTCAGAAACCCCATCCGGCGGCGGACCTCGGCCATGGTGCGGGCGGCGAGGGCCCGCGCCCGGCGGGCCCCCGTCGCGAGGAGACTCCGGACTCGAGCCGGCGCCGCGCGCAGCTCGTCGGCCCGCTGGCGAATCGGCGCCAAGGTGGCGATCATATGGTCCGCCAGCACCCGTTTGCAATCCAGGCACCCCCAACCGGCGGTCCGGCAGTTGTGCGCGACCTGCCGCACCACGTCGGGCGGCGAGAACCCCTGGTGGATGGTGTAGATGTTGCAGATCTCGGGATTCCCCGGATCCCGGCGAGTGACTCGGGCGGGGTCGGTGGCGGCGGGCTTGAGCTTCTCCCAGATCGCCTCCGGCGGGTCGAAGAGGCCGATGGTGTTGCCCAGGCTCTTGGACATCTTGGCCCGTCCGTCCAGGCCCAGCACCCGCCGGGTGGCGGTGAGCTGGGCCTGGGGCTCGGGGAAGAACCCCTCGCCGAAGCGGGCATTCCAGCGGCGCGCGATCTCGCGCATCAGTTCCAGGTGCTGGAGCTGATCCTCACCCACGGGAACGAGGCTGGCCCGGTAGAGCAGCACGTCGGCGGCCTGGAGGACGGGATAATTGAGCAGCCCGGCGGAAACGCTCTCCTGGCGCTGGGCCTTGTCTTTGAACTGGGTCTGGCGCTCCAGTTCGCCCAGCGGCGTGACCGTGGTCAGGAGCCAGTTGAGCTCGGTATGTTCGGGCACGTGTGACTGGACGAACACGACGGAGCGCTCGGGGTCCAGCCCGGCGGCGAAGAGACTCAGGGCCATCTCGAGCGTGCGCTGCGCCAATTCGGTGGGCTCGTAGGGCTGCGTGACGGCGTGGAGGTCCACCACGCAAAACAGGCACTCATGCTGATCCTGCAAAGCGACCCAATTCCGCACCGCGCCGAGGTAATTGCCGATGTGGAGTTCACCCGAGGGCTGAATGCCGGAGAACACGCGCGCCATGGGCCTGCAAGCTAGGGCCCTCGGTGGGGAAGCCGCAAGGTGCGGACAGTCTTAGACTTAGTCGCGGCGGCCCAGCGCGCCGCCGAGCGGGCCGCGGGTTATCTGCGAGTGGCCACCCCGCCGGCTCCCGAGACCTGGGGCGTGAAGGACCGCAACGACTTCGTGACCGAGGTGGACCGGCGGGCCGAGGGCCTCATCGCCGAGACGCTCGCCGCGCTGGTGCCGGGATCCCGGGTAATCGGGGAGGAGCTGACGCCCCGGACGGCCGCCGCGGCCGACGTGGTGTGGATCGTGGACCCGCTGGACGGCACCACCAACTTCCTCCACGGCTACCCGCAGTACGCGGTCTCCATCGGGTGCGTGCTAGAGGGGCGGCTCGTCGCGGGGGTGGTGCTGGACGTGCCGCGGAACCGGCTGTACCGCGCGGCGTCGGGACAGGGGGCCTGGCTGGGGGACACCCGGCTCGCGGTGTCCTCGATTGGCGACCCGCGGCAGGCCCTGGTGGGGACGGGGTTCCCCTACAGGCGCTTCGAGCAACTGGACCGCTACCTGGCGCAGCTCGCCGCGGTGCTGCGGGAGGCCAGCGGGGTGCGGCGCGCGGGCTCGGCGTCGCTCGATCTCGCCGATGTGGCGGCGGGCCGCTTCGATGGGTTCTGGGAACTGCTCCTCGCCCCCTGGGACAAGGCGGCCGGCACGGTGCTGGTGCGGGAGGCCGGAGGGGTAGTGACCACGCTCGAGGGAGAGGACGACGTCCTCGGGCACGGCTCCATCGTCGCGGGGAATCCCGCGATTCACCGCTGGCTGATGGACCTGTTGCGCGGCTCATGAGAAAGGGTTTCGATGCCCGCTCCTTTGGTGGAATGCGTGCCCAACTTCTCCGAAGGCCGTGATCCGGCCGTGCTGGACGCGCTGCGGGCGGCCATCACCAGCGTTCCCGGCACGAGACTGCTGGACGTCCAGGCGGACGCCTCGCATCATCGCTCCGTGTTCACGTTCGTGGCCCCGCCGGAGGCCGCTCTGGAGGCCGCGTTTCGCGCCATTCGGGTGGCGCGGGATCGCATCGACCTGACGGCCCACCGCGGCGAGCATCCGCGGATGGGGGCGGCCGACGTCGTGCCGTTCATCCCGGTGCGCGCCGTGACCATGGACGACTGCGTGGCGCTGGCCCGCCGTCTGGGCGAGCGGGTCGGCAGCGAACTCGAGATTCCCGTGTTTCTGTATGCGCGGGCCGCCACCCGACCCGACCGCGAGCGCCTCCCGGACATTCGGAAGGGGGAGTTCGAGGGCCTTCGCGACCGGATCGGCGTCGATCCGGCCGCCGATCCCGATTTCGGCCCGCGGCGCATCCACCCGACGGCCGGGGCGATCGCGATCGGCGCGCGGCCCTTCCTCGTGGCCTACAACATCTACCTCGACACCCCGGATGTCGGGATCGCCAAAGACATCGCGAAGAAGATCCGCACCTCGAGCGGCGGTCTGCCGGCGGTACAGGCCAGCGGGTTCGAGGTCGGCGGGCGGGCCCAGGTCTCGATGAACCTGCTGGACGTGGACGTCAC
>DATLXT010000127.1:0-7171 GCA_035575475.1 Gemmatimonadales bacterium
AGGCGGGGGAGCGTGAGGTCGGCCACCGCCACGAAAATACGTCGAAGCGGGACGTCCAACAAATGCGGCGAACGCGGGGCCTTCCCGCTCGACGTCGTTGTTCGGCGCCCCGGCTCGACGTATTATCGCTCTCATGTTCGACGTCGCCGAGTGGCTCCGGGCCTGGGGCGAGGCCGACGCCGACCTGGTGCTGGCCTTCTACACGCCCGACTGTCGCTACCGCGACCCGGCGACCGTCACCCCGCTCATCGGGTTGGACGCGCTGCGATCCCACCTGCTCAAGGTGTTCGCCTACTGGCCGGAGCAGCGCTGGGAAGAAGTGCGCCGCTGGGAACATGCCGACCACCAGGGGCTGACCCTGCTCTGGCGCGCCGAGATCACCTCGCCGCGCAGCGGGCGGAGCGTGGTCTTCGAGGGGCTCGACGTCTTGCGCTTCGCCGGCGGCCGGATCGCCGAACAGCTCATCTTCTTCGATCCGGCGGCGTGGAGGTCGCTGGCGCCGGGGGGAACCGAGTAGCCGTATGGGGCGTATGGCCGTATGGCCGTATGGCCGTATGGCCGTATGGCCGTATAGCCGTATGGCCGTATAGCCGTATAGCCGTATGGCCGTATTGGAGCGCAAGGAAATGGTCCTACCCGCGCCGGAATGATGCGACTGCACGGCGATCCTGCGGGTATCGTGCCTCCATGCGAAAGCATCGCTCACTGCACGTCTGGCAGCGGGCGCACGAGCTTGCCCTCGAGGTGCTCCGGGCAACCGATGGGGTTCGCGCTCCCGGGACCTGGGCGCTTTGTGATCAGTTGAGGCGAGCGGCGATTTCGGTGCCAGCGAATATCGCGGAGGGTTATGGGTTGGGAACGCCATCACAATTCCATCGCCACCTGAGGATCGCGCTTGGGTCGGCAGCGGAGGTCGAGTACCTGACGGAACTCGGCCTCGAACTCGGGTACTTCTCGAAGCCTGCCGGGGAAAACCTCATGCGAAGAATCGATGCCAGCCTGGCCACCCTCCACGGTGTTCTCCGCGCGCGCCGGTCATCACCCTAGCCCGCCCCAGCCCCTCGCTTACGGCCATACGGCCATACGGCCATACGGCCCGTACGGCCCATACGGCCATACGGCCATACGGCCATACGGCCCTACGGCCATACGCCCATACGCCCCTACCAAATCCGGAACACGTATTCCGCCACCACTCTCTCCCCCGGCAGCGGCCCCACAAACCGGCTGTCCGGCCACCCGATCATGTCGCGGGTATCGCTCAGGACGAACACCGAGTCCGGCCCCACCACCACCGGCCCCCAGTTGTAGATCGTGCCCGCGATGGGACCATCCAGGGTTCGCTCCGCGGCCGGAACCACCACCCGAGCGGGCCACGGCGCCGGGCGCCCGTTTACCAGCAGCCTCCCTTCCCGCATCCCCAGGGTGTCGCCCGGCAGGCCGACGGCCCGGCGCAAGACGTGGTAGAGGGTGTCGTCGATCCAGTGCTCGATGATGACGAGCTGACCGCGCTGCGGCAGCCGCGATAGGGGACGGGCGAGAAACCAGTCACCCCGCCCCACGGCGGGCTCCATGCTTTCGCCCGTCATGGTGTAGGTGCTCGGCAGCGCGGTGAAGCCGCGAGTCCAGAGGGCGAGGGCCAGGAGACCCCCGGCCAGCCCCGCCGTCAGCGCCCGCCCGAGGAGGCGGGCGCCGGCCCTAGCGGAGGTTGAGGTAGAGCCCGTACCCCGCGACCACCACGCCGCCCACGACGAGGAGCCCCTCGTCGGCGATGATCCCCGCCACGGCGACCGCGCCCCCCACGATCAGGAAGACAGTGCCGGCCGAGCGCCTCCCGCGCCGCCGCTGGAGGAGCAGGTCCGAGCCCGCGGGCGCCGCACTCAGCGCCGGGGTCCGGGCCGGGAGGTCGGGCGCGGTGAACGAGCGGAGACTCCGGTCGTAGGCCGGCGTCTGCGCGGCGGCCGGCACCGTGGCCAGCACACCCAGGACAGCGACGAGGACAGCGACGCGCATGGGATCTCCGGGTCGGCGAGTCAACGGGGGCGGCACTGTACCGTGGCCGGCGGGGTGTTGCCGCAGGCGATGGTCTCGTCCATCCCGCTCGCGATCGGACCACAGGCCGTCGAACGGGCCGTCTCGACCGCCTGCTCCCGCGCCGGCGCGGACGCCGTGGCGCAGTTGGTGCGCCCGCGGAACTCCATGCACACCGTGCATTCCTCCCGCGCCTGGCCCGCGGTGAGGAAGAAAAAGAGCGCCGCCAGGGCGGCGAGCACCGCGATGGTGTAGAGCGTGGAGCGCTTCACGAGCGGTCCGCAGGGGGTTCGCCGCTAAGGTAGGACCGGCGCCCCCGCTGTCAACGGGTCTTGCCCCCGGCGCCGCCCGCGCTTAGCTCGTAGCGGATGCCCACCGTCCTGTTGGTGCTGTCGCTCGGCTTCGCCCTGGTGGCGCTGGCACTGGCCCTCGCCGGACTCGCCGCCTTCCGCCGCCGCCGGTGGCTCGGCGGGCTCGGGGCCGGTCTCGTGGCCGCCCTGCTCCTCGCCCTCGCCGCCCTCGCCGCCGTCATCAGCGTCGGAGTACGGGGCTACCGGGCCCTGACTCACGAGGTGATCGCCGCCACCGTGCGGACCGAGCCGATCGGCCCCCGGCAGTTCCGCGCCACGGTCACGCTGGCCGACGGCAGCCTCCACATGTTCGACCTCTCGGGGGACGCCTTGTACGTGGACGCGCACATCCTCAAGTGGCATCCCCTGCTCAACCTCCTCGGCCTGCACACGGCCTACGAGCTGGACCGTATCGCGGGCCGCTACGACGATCTGGCGGAGGAGCGGAGCGGCCCGCGCACCGTGCACTCGCTGGCCCGCGGCAAACCGGTGAACGCCTTCGACCTGGCCCGCCGCTACCGGATCCTGGCGCCGCTCGTGGACGCCGAGTACGGCTCGGCCACGTTCGTGGAAGCCCGGCAGCCCGCCGAGTTCGAAGTCCGGGTCTCCACCACGGGGCTCCTCGTCCGCCGAGTGCCCGAGGGGGGTTAGGGGGACCACCCCTCCTCCCGCAGGGCCTCCTCCAGCGCGCCCAGCAGGCGATCCACCACCTCCGGCCGCGCGTTGGTTCCCATCAGACCCACGCGCCAGACCTTGCCCGTGAGCGGGCCGAAGCCGCCCGCGATCTCGATCCCCATCTCGAGGAGCCGGCGGCGCACCCCGAGGTCGGCCACCCCGGGCGGAATCTCGATCACGTTGAGCTGGGGGAGACGATGCTCGGCCGGGGTGAAGAGCGAGAGCCCCAGCCGCTCCAGCCCGTCCGCGAAGCGCTGGTGCGCCGCGCGGTGGCGGGCCCAGCGTGGCTCCAGTCCTTCTTCCAGCACCAGGGCCAGCGCCTCGCGGAAGGCGTAGATGCTCGCCACCGGGGCGGTGTGGTGGAAGGCGCGCTCCTTGGGCCCGCCGGCTTCCCCCCAGTACTGAAACAGCAGACGCAGGTCGAAGTACCAGGTGCTGGGCTTCGCCCGGCGCCGGGCGACGACCTCCATGGCCCGCGGGCCGAACGTCACCGGGCCCAGGCCCGGCGGCGCCCCGAGGCACTTCTGCGAGCACGACCCCGCGGCGTCCACCCCCCAGGCGTCAATCTCGACCGGCACCCCGCCGAGCGAGGTCACGCAGTCAATCGCGAGGAGGGCCCCGTAGTGGTGGGCGATCGGGGCGACCTCGGCCACCGGCTGCCAGGCGCCCGTGGAGGTCTCGGCGTGCACCAGCGCCACCAGTCGGGCGGGGCGCTTCCGCAGCTCGGTCTCGATGCGCTCCGGGGCGATCACCTCGCCCGGCGGCGCCTCGATGACCCGCACCGTCGCTCCGGCGCGGCGCGCCATCTCGGCCAGCCGCTCGCCGAAGTAGCCGATCACCCCCACCACGACCTCGTCCCCCGGTTCCAGGAGGTTGAGCATGATGGTCTCGAGCCCGGCGCTCCCGGTGCCGGACATGGGGATGGTGTGGTGGTTGGCGGTCCGGAACACGCGGCGCAGGTCGGCCATGGTCTGTTCCATGACCTCGAGAAAGAAGGGATCGAGGTGCCCCACGATGGGCGCCGCCAGCGCGGCGGTGACGCGCGGGTCCACGTTCGACGGGCCGGGGCCGAGGAGCAGGCGCGCCGGAGGCCGCACGGTGTGCGGGGAGATGGTGTCGAGCATGGCGTAGGGTAACCTCGGCGGTCTCGACGCGCACGTCGCGTTCCGGCGGCTTGACACCGGGGCCGGCCGGGGCGGAAGTTGAGGCGCCCCTGTCGGACCGTGCCCATGCTCGACCCGCTCTCCCGCCGCGCCTTCGCCGAACGCCTCGCGCTCGCCGTGGCGGCGCCGTTCATCCTGGAGGACCTTCCCCCGCTCACCGGCTCCTCGGCGCCGAACCCGGCGGCCGAGGGGGCGCAGGCCCAGGAACCCTCGGCCCTGGCCAGGGCCCTGGCCGAGGCCGTCCGGCTGCGCTATCCCGACCGCCTGACGCCGGAAGAGCTCGACACCGTCACCCGCAACATCGACTCGCGCCTGCGCGGCCTCGAGCGGCTCTATCAGGTGCCGCTCCGAAACTCGGACGAGCCCGACTTCGTCTTTTCGGTTTACCGGGGCGAGGACCGATGAGCGACGAGCTCGCCTTCGCTTCCATCGCCGAGCTGGGTGCGCTGCTCCGGAGTCGGCGGGTCTCGGCCACGGACCTGGCCCGCTTCTTTCTCGACCGGCTGGAGCGGCTGGGCCCGCGCTACAACGCCGTGGTCACCCTCACTCGGGAGCGGGCGCTCGCCGAGGCCGCGCAGGCCGACCGGGAACTCGCCGCCGGCCGTCCGCGCGGGCCGCTGCACGGCATTCCCTACGGCGCCAAGGACCTCATCGCGGCCCGCGGGTATCCGACGACCTGGGGCGCCCGGCCCTACCGCGAGCAGCGCTTCGACGAAGACGCCACGGTCATCGCGAAGCTCCGGGAGGCCGGCGCGGTGCTGGTGGCGAAGCTGGCCTCGGTGGAACTGGCGGGCGGCATGGGCTACAACCAACCCAACGCCTCGTTCACCGGACCCGGGAAGACGCCCTGGAACCCCGACTACTGGAGCGGCGGCTCGTCCACCGGCCCCGGGGCCGCCGTGGCCGCCGGGCTCGTGCCCTTCGCGCTGGGGAGCGAGACCTCGGGGTCCATCCTCACCCCGGCCGCCTATTGCGGCGTGACCGGCCTGCGCCCCACCTACGGGTTGGTGAGCCGCCGGGGCGCCATGGCGCTCTCCTGGACCATGGACAAGATCGGCCCCATGGCGCGCGGCGCCGAGGACTGCGCGCTGGTGCTCGCCGCCATCGCCGGCCGGGATCCGGAGGATCCCACGTCCGTGGCCCGGGGGTTCAGCGTCCCGAGCCCCGCGCGGCGACGGTTTCGGATCGGCGTGCTCAAAGGGGCGACGGAGAACATTCAGCCCGAAGTGGCCGCCAACTTCACCGCCGCGCTCGACGCCCTGCGAGACACCGCCGACCTCGTCGGCGACGTCGAGCTGCCCGACCTGCCGGGCGGGATCGTGACCGGAATCATCATCGCCGCCGAGGCCTCGAGCGCCTTCGACCAGCTGGTGGAGAGCGGCGGCCTCCGCGAGCTCACCGCGCCGGAGGATCGCGTCACGCCTTACGGAGGCCTCGCCATCACCGCCCGCGACTATCTCCGGGCCATGCGGGTGCGGCGGCTCATGGGGCGGGCCTTCGACGACCTGCTCCGGCGCTACGACGCCCTGGCCGCCCCGACCCGGACCACGGTCGCGAGCCCGCTGGACAAAGCGTTCCGCGACGCCTGGCCCGGCGTGACCGGCGGGGTCAATCTCATCGGCCCGTCGAACGTGGTCGGGGTGCCGGCGATCTCGGTGCCCAACGGGTTCGGAGTCGCCGGGCTCCCCACGGGGTTGAGCTTCGTAGCCCGCGCCTTCGAGGAGGGAACGCTGGTCGCGCTGGGACGGCTGTACCAGGAGCGAACCGATTGGCACCGGAGACGACCGAATCTCGCATGAGGCGGTGGCGGCGGGAACGCCGGTAAGCGACCATGCTCCTGCTCAAACTCGTCCAATCCCTGGTCAAAGCCCTCCATTCCGACGGGACCCCCGGGCAGGTCGCCGCCGGAATCGCCCTGGGCTCGATCCTGGGCCTGACCCCCCTCATGAGCCTGCACAACGCGCTGGTCTTCGGGCTCATCGTCATCCTCAACGTGTCGTTTCCCGGCGCCATGCTGGGCTGGGCGCTGTTCATCCCGGTGGGGTTCCTGCTCGACCCTTGGTTCGACCGGATCGGCACGCTGCTGCTGCTCGAGACCCCGGCCCTCGTGCCCCTCTGGACCTCGCTCTACAACCTGCCCGTGGTGCCGCTCACCGATTTCAACAACACGGTGGTTCTCGGCAGCGTGGTGTTTGCCGCGGCGTTCCTGGGGCCGCTCTTTGTCGGGAGCCGGTGGGCGGTGGCGCGCTACCGGGCGACGGTGGGGGAGCGCCTCCGGCGCTCGCGGCTCTATCAGGCGGTGACCGCCTCGCGGCTCTACAACCTCTACCGCCTGTTCCGGCCGGAGGACTGAGATGCGCGTCAAAGTCTTCCGCTGGCGGGCCATCGGGCCGCTCCTGGTGTTCGCCCTGGTGGGCGGCGTGCTGTGGGTGCTGTTCGCCGAGGAGCTGGCCCGCCGCACGTCGGAGGACGCGGGGACGGAGCTCGTGGGCGCGCGGGTCGAGATCCGGCGGCTCGACCTCGACCTCGGGCAAGGGGACGTGACGCTCCGGGGCGTCACCGTGGGGAGCCCCTTCGACCCGATGCGCAACCTGCTCGAGGCCGAAGAGCTGGTGGCGGACCTCGATCCCCTGCCGCTGCTCGAGAAGAAGCTCGTGATCGACCGGCTGGCGGCGAGGGGTCTGCGGTTCGGGACGGCGCGGACCACGCCGGGCTTCGACTCGACCCGTCCCCGGAGCGGGCGCGCCGGGGCCGTGATGCGGGAGGTGAAAGACTGGGCGCGGCGGTTCGACGTGCCCGTCCTCCGGCTCGCCCGGGGCGGGATTGACGTCGGCCGGCTCGACCCGGCGCGACTGGAGAGCGTGCGGGCCGCTGCGGCCCTCGCGGCTCGGGCCGACTCCGGCGCCGGCGCCTGGCGGGGGGCCGTGGCGGCGCTCGACGTCGAGCCGGTCA
>DATLXT010000128.1:0-6256 GCA_035575475.1 Gemmatimonadales bacterium
CAGCACCTCCCCGTCCTGGACGACGTAGTCCCGCCCCTCGCTCCGTACCAGCCCCCGCTCGCGGGCCGCCTTGTAGGATCCCGCCCGCACGAATTCGTCCCAGCGCACGGTCTCGGCGCGGATGAAGCCGCGCTGGAAGTCCGAATGGATCTCGCCTGCGGCCTCGAAGGCGGTCGCGCCCCGGTGCACGGTCCACGCCCGTACCTCGTTCTCGCCCACCGTGAAGAAGGTGATGAGACCGAGCAGGCGGTAGCCCGCGTGGATCAGGCGGTCGAGTCCCGGCTCCGCCACGCCGCTCCCCGCCAGGTACTCGCGCCGCTCCTCGGGGCTCATCTCGGCGAGCTCGGCTTCCAGCTTGGCGGAAAAGGGCACCACCTCGGCGTCCTCGTGGTGCGCGCGCACCGCTTCGCGCAGCCGCTCGAGCCACGCCCCGCCCCCCGCCGCGAGGTCGGCCTCGGAGACGTTGGCGGCGTAGAGAATGGGCTTCGCGGTCAGCAGGCCCAGGCGGCGGAGGTAACGGATGGTCTCCTCGCTCTCGCCCGCCTCGCGGGCGCCCCGCCCGGCATCGAGCTCCGTCACCACGCGCTCCAGGACCGCGACCTCGGCCCTGGCCTCCGGATCGCCGGCGCGGGCGGCCTTCCTCGCTTTCTCCAGACGCCGCTCCACCACCGCGAGATCGGCCAGCGCCAGCTCGCTCGTGATCACGTCGTGGTCCCGCACCGGGTCCACCGGCCCCATGACGTGCACCACGTCCGGGTCCTCGAAGCACCGGATCACGTGGACCACCGCGTCCACTTCGCGGATGTGACTGAGAAACTGGTTCCCCAGCCCCTCGCCCCGGGAGGCGCCCTGCACCAGGCCGGCGATGTCCACGAACTCGACCACCGCGGGGACCTTCTTCCTGGGCCGCACCACCTCGAACAGGCGGTCCAGGCGGGGGTCGGGCACCTCGACCACGCCGACGTTGGGCTCGACCGTGCAGAAGGGGTAGTTCTCGGCCGGCGCCCGGGCGGCGGTCAGGGCGTTGAACAGCGTGGACTTGCCGACGTTGGGCAGACCGACGATGCCGAGCCGGAGCACGTCACCCCACGAGCCATGGGGCCAACACCAGCGAGACCACGCTCATCAGCTTGATCAGGATGTTCATCGCCGGACCGCTGGTGTCCTTGAACGGATCCCCCACGGTGTCGCCCACCACGGCGGCCTTGTGGGGATCCGAGCCCTTGCCCCCCAGGGCCCCGCCCTCGATGTGCTTCTTGGCGTTGTCCCAGGCGCCGCCCGCGTTGGCCATGAAGAGCGCCAGCATGACGCCCGTGAGGGTGGCGCCCGCGAGGGTCCCGCCCAGCGCGTGCACGCCCAGCGTCTTCCCCACGATCACCGGTACGGCGACCGCGGAGAGGCCCGGCACGATCATCTCCCGCAGGGCGGCCTTGGTGGAGATGTCCACGCAGCGCGCCGAGTCGGGCCGGGCGGTCCCCTCGAGCAGGCCCGGGATCTCCCGGAATTGCCGGCGCACTTCCTCCACCATCCCCTCGGCGGCGCGGCCCACGGCCGTCATCGTGAGCGCGGCGATGAGGAACGGCATGCACCCGCCGATGAAGAGCCCGATCACCACCATCGGGTTCACCAGATCGAGTCCGCCGTCCCGGATCCCGGTCGCGGTGGCGTAGGCGGTGAAGAGCGCCAGCGCCGTCAGGGCGGCCGAGCCGATGGCGAACCCTTTCCCGATGGCGGCGGTGGTGTTGCCCAACGCGTCGAGCCCGTCGGTGATCCTGCGGACCTCGGGTCCCAGGTGGCTCATCTCGGTGATGCCGCCGGCGTTGTCGGCGATAGGGCCGTAGGCGTCCACCGACATGGTGATGCCCACCGTGGCCAGCATGCCCACCGCCGCGATGGCGATCCCGTAGAGCCCCGCCGTCTGGTAGGCGATGAAGATGGCCACGCAGATCATCAGGAGCGGGGCCACGGTGCTGCGCATCCCCACCGCCAGCCCCGCGATGATGTTGGTCGCGGGCCCGGTGCGGGAGGCCTCGGCGATGGCCCGGATCGGCTTCGCCGCCGTGTAGTATTCGGTGATCAGGCCGATCACGATGCCGGTGATGGTGCCCGCCAGCACCGCCCAGAAGGGGCCGAGGCGGGGCAGGGCGGAGCCGTCGGGGCGCGTGACCACGGGATCCAGGATGCCGGTCAGCCAGTACGCCGCGGCCAGAAACAGCCCGGCGGCGATGAACGTGGTCCACCGCAGGGCCCCCGCAGGCGACCCTCGTTCGAGCAGCCGCATGGCGCCGATGCCGAGGAGGCTCGCCGCCAGGCCCGCCACGGTGAAGAGCACCGGCAGGGCTACGGCGTCCACCCGGTTGCCCACCGTGCCGGCGGTGGCGCCGATGGCGATGGTCGCGATCACCGCGCCCACGTAGGACTCGAAGATGTCCGCCCCCATGCCCGCCACGTCGCCCACGTTGTCGCCCACGTTGTCGGCGATGGTGGCGGGATTGCGGGGGTCGTCTTCGGGAATGCCGGCCTCGACCTTTCCTACCAGGTCGGCGCCGACGTCGGCGGCCTTGGTGTAGATGCCGCCGCCCACGCGGGCGAAGAGCGCGATGGACGACGCTCCCATGGCGAATCCCGAAATGATCTCGCTGAAGGCCCGCCAGCTCGCGTCGTCCGTCCCCACGTCGTAGAACCAGTGCAGCACCAGCCCGATCCCGAGCAGCCCCAGGCTCGCCACCGCCAGCCCCATGACCGCGCCGCCCGAGAACGCCACCCGCAGGGCGCGGGCCTGCCCCCTCGCGCGCGCGGCCTCGGCCGTCCGGACGTTGGCCCGGGTCGCCGCATTCATGCCGAAGAACCCCGCCAGGATCGACGACGCCGCGCCCGCGACGTAGGCGAGGGCGGTGAAGCGGCCGATGGCGATCCCGAGCAAAACCGCCACCACGGCGACAAAGGGCAAGAGCACCGTGTACTCGCGCCGGAGGAACGCCATGGCGCCGGTGCGGATCAGTCCGGCCAGGTCCCGCATGGCGGGGGAGCCGTCCGGCTCACGCTTGATGGCGGCGGCGAGCAGCCACGCGACGGCCAGCCCCAACAACCCGGCGCCGATCGCGGTGAGCGGCAGGGTGGCGATGCTCATCAGTCGGGTTCCTCGGTTCGGGTCAGGTCACGCCCCGGCGGACCCAGGCATCCACCGCGGCGATCATCTCGGGCAGCCGCGCCTCGAGCTGGGCCCGCTGCTCCGGGGTGAACGGCGCCAGCACGTACTCCGCCCAGTCCTCCGTCCCGGGAGGGAGGGGGCCCACGCCGATCCGGAGCCGCGCGTACCGCTGGGACTGTAGCGCGGCCTCGATGCTCTTCAGCCCGTTATGCCCTCCGGCCGAGCCTTCGGCCCGGAGCCGAAAGGTTCCGCACGGGAGGGCGAAGTCGTCCACCAGGATCAGGAGATCGCGGGCCGGGTCGAACGCGGGGTCGGCGCGGAGCGAGGCCAGGGCCGCGCCGCTCCGGTTCATGTACGTCGTGGGCTTGAGGATGCGGATGGGGACGCCGTCCACCATCCCCTCGGTGGCCCGGGCGCGCTCGGCCCGGCGGAACGGCGGCAGGCCCCAGTGCGCCGCCAGCGCGTCGGCCAGCCAGAAGCCCGCGTTGTGGCGCGTCGCCGCATACTCCGGGCCGGGATTCCCCAGACCGACGACGGCGCGCGGCAATCAGCTCTCTTTGCCGCCCTTGGGTTTCTCGGCCTTCTCGCCCTTGGGGGGCGGCGCCCCCTCGCCCTCGGCGGCCTCGCCCTCGGCTTCCTCCTCCTCCCGCGGCTTGCGGATGAGCTCGGGCTCGGCCACTTCGGCCGCCGCCTCGGGAACGGGCGCCGCGACCTCCTCGGCCCGCGGCGGCACCACGGTGCAGATGGTCAGCTCCGCGGACTCCAGAATCCGGGCCTGGGGAATGCTCAGGTCCCGCACGTGGAGCGAGTCGCCGATCTTCAGCGCCGTCACGTCCAGCTCGACTCGGTCCGGGATGTGGTCCGGCAGGACCTCGATCTCGACCTCACGGGTGACCTGATCGAGGACGCCCCCCGCGTTCCGCACCCCGTCCGGCACCCCCACCAGATGCACCGGGACCTTGAGCGTGACCTTCTCCTCGGCGCGGATCTCGTAGAAGTCCACGTGGATGATGTCCGGTCGAATCGGGTGCCGCTGGATCTCCCGAATCAGGGCCTTCACCTTCCTCCCGTCCACGGTCAGCTCCACCAGGGCGCTGGCCGGTTCCACCCCGGTGAGGGCCTTTTCCAGCGCCTGCGCGTCCACCATCAGCGGCTCGCTGGGGCGCCCGTGGCCGTAGATCACCGCCGGGACCTTCCGCTGGAGGCGGGCCTGCCGCGCCCCGCCCTTCCCGGTGCGGCTTCTCGGTTCCGCGGCCAGCGTGACTATCTGTGCCATAGCTCGTCACCCGTTTCCCGTCGCACGTTTCCGGTTTTCCCTCAGTCGAACAAAGCGCTCACCGACTGGTTCGAGTGCTCGTATCCGATCGCCTTCGCCATGAGGCCGGCGATCGAGAGCACCTTGAGCTTCTCGAACTTCCGCTCCTCGGGGAGGCGGATGGTATTGGTCACCGTCACCTCCTCGATGGGGGCGGTCCGCAGGCGCTCCACCGCCGGGCCGGAGAGCAGCGCATGGGTGGCGAAGGCGAATACCCGCCGAGCTCCCAGGCGCTTCAGCGCCGCCGCCGCTTCGGTGATGGTCCCCGCCGTGTCGATCATGTCGTCGGGGATCAGGCAGTCGCGATCCTCCACCTCCCCCACCACGTTCACCACCTCGGCGATGTTGGCCGAGGGCCGCCGCTTGTCGATGATCGCCAGCGAGGCGTCCAGCCGCTTGGCGAACCCCCGCGCCATCTTGGCCGACCCCACGTCCGGCGCCACCACCACCGGCTGCTGGAGCGCCTTCTGGCGAAAGTGCTGCACGAACACCGGCGCCGCGTACAGGTGGTCCACCGGAATGTCGAAGAACCCCTGCACCTGGTGAGAATGGAAATCCATTCCCAGCACCCGGTCCGCGCCCGAGTGGGTGATCAGGTTCGCCATCAGCTTGGCGCTGATCGCCACGCGCGGCTGGTCCTTCCGATCCTGCCGCGCGTACCCGAAGTAGGGCAGCACCGCCGTGATGCGGGCCGCGCTGGCCCGCCGGGCCGCGTCGATCAGCAGCAACAGCTCGATCCAGTTCTCCGCCGGCGGGTTGGTGGGCTGGATGATGAACACGTCCCGCCCCCGCACGTTCTCGTCAATCTTGACGAAGATCTCCCCGTCGGCGAACCGCCGGATCGTCACCGCGCAGAGCGGCTGCCCCAGGTGCTCCGCCATCTCCTCGGCGAGCGGCCGGTTGGCCGTCCCGGCGAGGAGCAGGAGCGGGCCGCGATCGAGCGCGAGGTCCGGCATGGGAGCCCCCCAAACTAGCAGGTAACCTTCGCTTGGTGAAGGGGTTGGGGTGTGCTGGCCGGGCGCTCGGTCCGGCCCTATGTTAGGTGGTCCCGGTCCCCGAGGAGGGGACGGCCGTGTCCCAGCTGCGAGAGCGCCTCCAGGGGGCGCTCGCCGAGCGCTACACTCTCGAACGTGAACTCGGGCGCGGGGGGATGTCGGTCGTCTTCCTGGCCCGGGACCGGAAGCACGAGCGGGCGGTGGCCCTCAAGGCCCTGCGGCCCGAACTGTCCGCCACGCTGGGCCCGGAGCGGTTTCTCCGCGAGATCAAGCTCTCCGCCCGGCTCACCCACCCGCACATCCTGCCGCTCTACGACTCGGGCGAAGCCCGTGGCCTCCTCTACTACACCATGCCCTACGTCGAGGGCGAGTCGCTGCGCCACCGGCTGGATCGGGAGAAGCGCATTCCCCTGACCGAGGCGCTGACCATCGCGCGGGAAGTGGCCGACGCCCTGGCCTACGCCCACGGCCAGGACGTGGTGCATCGCGACATCAAGCCCGAGAACATCCTGTTCGAAGCCGGGCATGCCGTGGTGTCGGACTTCGGCATCGCCCGCGCCATCAGCGCCGCGGGCGGCGAGCGGATGACGGCCGTGGGGGTCGCGGTCGGGACCCCGGACTACATGAGCCCGGAGCAGGCCGCGGGCCAGGACCAGGTGGACGGGCGGTCGGACATCTGCAGCCTGGGGTGCGTGCTCTACGAGATGCTGGCCGGGCACCCGCCGTTCACCGGCCGCTCGGCGCAGGAAATCATGACCGGCCACGTGCACGGCACGATGGAGTCCCTGGCGCGTC
>DATLXT010000129.1:0-2941 GCA_035575475.1 Gemmatimonadales bacterium
CCGCCGGGGGTGGAGATGGTGATGCCGGGGGACAACACCAAGATGACGATCGAGCTGATCACCCCGATCGCCATGGAGGAGCAGCTGCGGTTCGCCATCCGCGAAGGCGGCCGCACCGTGGGCGCCGGCGTGGTCACCAAGATCTTGAAATAGGGGAGCGCGCGGAATGGGGAATGCGGACTGGGCATTCCGCACTCCGCATTCCCAAGTCCGCCCGTGAGGACCTATGCCGCGCGAGAACATCATCATGGAGTGCACCGTGTGCAAGAGCCGGAACTACTTCACGACCAAGAACCGGCGCAAGCATCCGGAGCGCGCGGAGTGGCGGAAGTACTGCCCGCGGTGCAATAAGCATCAGACGCACCGGGAATCGAAGTAGTGGGCGCTGAGACGCTGGCTGGGGGCCGGCCGGGCCGGATCGCGCGGGTCTTCGCGTTCCTCCAGGAGGTACGGGCCGAGATCGGCAAGGTCACCTGGCCCACCTGGCCCGAGCTGAAGAAGGCCACGAGCGTGATCGTGGTCGTGGTGCTGGTGCTGGGCCTGGCCATCGGGTGGCTCGACGTGTTTCTCCAGTTCGTGCTGGTGAAGCTGGTGGCGCGGCTGTTCTGATGTCGGAGCATCGCTGGTACGCCATCCAGACCACGGCGGGACACGAGAACAAAGTCCGTTCGCTGATCGAGCGGCGGATCAAGGAGGACCCGCGGCCGGACGAGGAGAAGCCCATCCGGCAGGCCCTGGTGCCGACGCAGGACGTGGTGGAGATCAAGAACGGCAAGAAGGTGACGGTGCAGCGCAAGGTCTATCCCGGGTACGTGCTCGTGGAGATGATCAAGAACCAGGAGACGCTGCACCTCATCAACAGCATCCAGGGCGTGATCAAATTCGTGGGCACCGGCCGGGAGCCGATGCCCCTGCGGCCGGAGGAAGTCAACCGGCTCCTGGGCATCGCGGAGCCGGTCCCGGAAGAGGAGCCCGCGCAGGAGATCCCCTTCCTGGTGGGCCAGGTGGTGGAGATCACCGAGGGGCCGTTCTCGGACTTCAGCGGCACGGTGGAGGAGGTGCTGCCGGACAAGGGCAAGGTCCGGGTGACGGTGTCGCTGTTCGGCCGGCCCACGTCGGTGGAACTCGACTACTTGCAGCTGAAGGCGCATTAGGCTGGACGCACCAGGCGCACAGACGCACAGGGAGCCATGGCGAAACCGATAGCGGCGGTGGTGAAGTTGCAGGTGCCGGGGGGGCAGGCCACGCCGGCGCCGCCGGTGGGGACCGCGCTGGGACCGCACGGCGTGAACATCATGGAGTTCGTCAAGCAGTTCAACGCGCGCACCGCCAGCGCCCAGGGGACCATCACGCCGGTCGAAGTCACCATCTACAAGGACCGGACGTTCAGCTTCATCACCAAGACCCCGCCCGCGGCGGTGCTGCTCAAGAAGGAAGCCGGCATCGAGAAGGGGTCGCCCACCTCGAACCGGCAGAAGGTGGGGCAAGTCACCCGGGCCCAGGTACGGAAGATCGCCGAGCTCAAGCTGCCGGATTTGAACGCCACCGACCTCGAGGGCGCCATGAAGATGATCATGGGGACGGCCCGCTCGATGGGGATCGAGGTGGTGGACTGATGCGGGCCCACGGCAAGCGGTATCGGGCAGCGGTCGCCACCCTGGAGCCGGGGCGGCTCTACCCCCCGCGGGAGGCGATCGAGCGGGTGCGCCAGGCCGCGTTCGCCAAGTTCGACGAGTCGGTGGACGTGGCCGTGCGGCTGGGGGTGGACCCCAAGCACGCCGACCAGGTCGTGCGGGGCACCGTGGTCCTGCCGCACGGGACCGGAAAGCGGGTGCGGGTGCTGGCCATCTGTCAGGGGGAGAAGGCGAAGGAGGCGGAGGCCGCCGGGGCCGACTACGTGGGGGTGGACTACATCCAGAAGATCAAGGACGGCTGGCTCGACGTGGACGTGATCGTGGCCACCCCGGATGTGATGGGCCAGCTCGCGCCCCTGGGGAAGATCCTGGGGCCCCGGGGCCTGATGCCCAACCCCAAGGCGGGCACCGTGACCGGGGACGTGGCCCGGGCGGTCAAGGAGCTCAAGGCGGGCAAGATCGAGTTTCGGGTGGACAAGAGCGGGATCGTGCACGCGCCCCTCGGGAAGAAGTCGTTTTCCACCGAGGCCTTGGCCGAGAACCTTCAGGCGTTCATGGACGCGGTGGTGCGGGCCAAGCCGGCGGCGGCCAAGGGCGCCTACATCCGCTCGGTGACGGTGTCGAGCACCATGGGGCCGGGGGTACGGGTGGACCCGGCGGGGTATCACCGATGATCCGGACCAAGGCCCAGAAGCAGGACACCGTGGCGGCGCTGGCGGCGCGATTGCGGCGCTCGCCCACCGTGTACGTGACCGACTTCACGGGCCTCGACGTGGCGCGGATGACCGAGCTGCGGCGCAAGCTCCGGGCGGCGGGGGTGGAGTACGTGGTGGTGAAGAACACCCTGGTGCGCCGCGCGCTGGAGGACGCCCGGGTCGCGGGCCTCGAGCCGCACCTCGCGGGTCCGACCGGGCTGGTGCTGGCGGGGGCCGATCCGGTGGTCGCGGCCAAGGTGCTGGCGGACTTCGCTCGGGAGCACGAGCGGCCCGCGATCCGGGCCGGGCTGGTCGAGGGCAAGACCGTCACGGCGGACGAGGTCCGGCGGCTGGCGGCCCTGCCGCCGCGGGCCGAGTTGCTGGCGCAGGTGGCGGGGGCGCTCCAGGCGCCGCTGGCGGGGTTCGCGGGCGCCCTGAACGGCCTGCTCTACATGATGGTGGGTGCCCTGGAGGCGCTCAGAACCAAACGCGCCGAGGGCGCGGCTTCTTAACGGGTGGGAGACAGGAGACATGGCCACACAGACGAGTCTGAGCATCGACGACCTGCTGGACGCGATCGGCAGCCTCTCGGTGGTGGAGCTGGCCCAGCTG
>DATLXT010000130.1:0-11004 GCA_035575475.1 Gemmatimonadales bacterium
GGCGGAGGTCCCGGCGCCTCGGCCGCGGCCGCCCGGAGCCGCTCGGCCAGTTTTTCGGGCGGCGCCGGGCGGCGGGCGCCCAGCCAGCCAATCAACTCGTCCCGGGTCATTTCCCGAGCAGCTCCCGGACGATGGCCGGCGCCTGCTGGCGCGCCAGACTCAACCGGGCGGGGTCTCCCGCGCCCGCTGACGCGAAGTGCGGGCGACCCCCGCCCTTCCCGCCGGACACCGAGGCGATGGCGTTCGCGATCTCCCCCGCCTTCACTCCCTCGGCCACCAGGTCGTCGGTCACCGCCACGTGAATCCCCGGCCGCTCCCCGGCGGCGAACCAGATCCCGATCGCCCGCCGCATCGTGGCCCGGAACCGGTCGGCCAGGAGCCCGATCTGCTCCCGATCGTCCAGGGTGGTCTCGTGAAGGTGCAGCTCGATATCGCCCACCCGCTCCACGCTCGCCGCCTCCAGTTTCCCGCTTCCCGATCGGAGCAGCTCCTCCAGCCGCTTCTCGAGCTTCCGCTGCTCCTCGAGCATCGCTTCGATCCGGCGAGCCAGATGCTCGGGCCGGGTCCGGAGGAGCGCCGCGGCCTCTTCCAGCCGCCGCTCCAGGGCGCGGGCGTACGCGTAGGCCGCCGGCCCGGTGACCGCCTCGATGCGCCGCACGCCTGCCGCCGCGCCGGTCTCGTGAGTGAACCGGAACAGGCCGATCTGTCCCGTGGTGGCGACGTGGGTGCCGCCGCACAGCTCGAGCGAGACCCCGGGCACGTCCACCACCCGCACGATGTCGCCGTACTTGTCGGCGAAAAACGCCATGGCTCCCGCCCGGATGGCGTCGGCGTACTTCATCTCGCGGGTCAGCACCGGGAGGTTCTCCCAGATGTGGGCGTTCACCTCCTCCTCGATCCGGGCGAGGGTGGCGTCGTCCACCGGTCCGTGGTGGGAGAAGTCGAACCGCAGCCGGTCGGGCGCCACCACCGAGCCCTGCTGGCGCACGTGGGTCCCCAGCACCTTGCGGAGCGCCGCATGGACCAGATGGGTGGCCGTGTGGTTGCGCTCGATGTTCCGGCGCCGGGGCTCGTCCACCTCGGCCACGACGGGGGTGGGCTCGAAGCGGTCCTCCAGACGCCCCACCACCGCGCTCCGGCCGTTCACCTTCTCCACGTCCTCGACCGGCAGCTCCCATCCCTGCCCCGCCACCCGCCCCGTGTCGCTCACCTGCCCGCCGGACTCCGCGTAGAACGGATTCTCCTCGAGCACCAGCTCGACCCGGCCCGCGGCCTGCCGGAAGGCCAGCACGTCGGTCTCGGCCCGGGTGGTCTCGTATCCCACCCACCGCTGCTCGCGCCGGGGCTTCACCACCACCCACTCGTCGGCCGAGCGACGCCGAAGGACGGCCGGCCCCGCGGCCCCCGCGGCGGCGCCGCGCGAACGCTCGCGCTGGGCCTCGAGGGCCCGCTCGAAGCCGGCCAGGTCCACGGTCTGGCCCCGTTCGGCGGCGATCAGCTGGGTGAGGTCGATCGGGAAGCCGTAGGTGTCGTAGAGCTTGAAGGCGTCCTCGCCCGAGATCACCGGGGCGCCCGCCAGCTCGTCGAGCCGCCGCAGGCCGCCTTCGATGGTCTCGAAGAATCGCTCTTCCTCGGCGCGGGTCACGGCCTCGATGTGTTCCCGTTTGGCCGCGAGTTCCGGGTACACGCCCGCCATGGTGTCGATCACCGTCCCGGCGAGATACACCAGGGTCGGCTCCCGGCGCCCCAGCAGCCAGGCGTGGCGCACCGCGCGCCGCAGGATGCGCCGCAGGACGTAGCCGCGGCCTTCATTCGACGGATACACCCCGTCGGCCAGGAGGAAGGCGACCGCCCGCGCGTGATCGGCCAGCACCCGGAACGACACGCCCCCGGGCCCCCGATCATACGGGCGGCCGATGACCTCGACCGCCCGCCCGATGATCGGGGTGAAGAGATCGGTATCGAAGTTCGACGGAACCCCCTGCATCACCGCCGCGATGCGCTCCAGGCCCGCGCCGGTGTCCACCGACGGCGCGGGAAGGGGGATGCGGGACCCGTCGGGCTGCTGGTCGAACTGCATGAACACCAGGTTCCAGATCTCCAGCAGCTCCCCCGCCTCGGTCAGCTCCACGAACCGTTCCAGGCTCGGCCCGGCCTTGCCGCCGCCCTTCCGCCCCGCCCGCACGTCCACCAGGATCTCCGAGCACGGCCCGCACGGCCCGGTATCGCCCATCTGCCAGAAGTTGTCCTGGTCGCCCAGGCCGTAGATCCGCCCGTCAGGGATGCCGGCCACGGTGCGCCAGAGCGCCCGGGCCTCGTCGTCGGTGTGGTGAACCGTGATGTAGATCCGGTCGGGCGCGATGCCCAGCCCGTCCGTCCCGGTCACCCACTCCCAGGCGTACGCGATGGCCTCCTTCTTGAAGTAGTCGCCGAAGGAGAAGTTGCCCAGCATCTCGAAGAAGGTGTGATGGCGGGCCGTGTGCCCGACCTGTTCCAGGTCGTTGTGCTTGCCCCCGGCCCGGACGCACTTCTGGCAGCTGACCGCCCGCCGGTAATCCCGGCGCTCCATTCCCTGGAAGACCCGCTTGAACTGCACCATGCCCGCGTTGGTAAAGAGCAGGGTGGGATCGTCCGCGGGGACGAGCGAGGAGCTGGGCACCAGGGTGTGACCCCGGGCCCTGAAGAACTCCAGGAAGCTCGAGCGGATCTCGCCGGAACGCACAGGATAAATATAGGCGCTGCCCGGTCCCCCCATGCCCGCGCGCCACGGCTTCGAGCGCTCAGGCTGGCGCCGGCCGCTGCCCACCGCGGACCGCCGGGGACGGGCGGCGTCGTTCAGGTGCCGCACACCTGTTCCACCAGCTGCCGGATGTCCGCCCCTTCGAATCCCCTCCGCTTCAGGAACGCCAGCACGCGGCGGGATCGAATCGGGGCCGGCAGATGGGCAAGGTGGGCCGCGCGCCGGGTGGCAACGGTTCGTGCCAGCACGGTCGGGTCGAGTCCCTCTTCGGCGAAGGCTTGGCGCACCGCCGCTTCGGCCACCCGGCGGTCCACCCCGTGGGTGAGGAGATCCTTCACCAGCCGCGCGGGGCCCCGCCCGCGTCGGGCCCGGACCGCCGCGAAGTGGCGGGCGAACGTCGCATCGTCCAGCAGCCCCTGAGCGGCGAGCCGGTCCAGCGCCGCTGCCACCGCGCCGGGCGGATGTTGCCGCTGGAGCAGACGACGCCGCAGGTCGCTCTGCGCATAGGCGCGATGCGACAGGGCCCGGAGGGCCGCCCGCAGCGCCGACTCGAAATCGGCCAGCTCCCGAAGCCGAGCGAACTGCGGCGGCGCCAGCTCCTCCCCCAGCACGAGCCCCAGACCGTCCAGGGCCTCGGCCGGGAGGGAAGCGAATCGCCCCCGGTCCACCTCGACCAGGCGGTAGCCCGGCCGCCGGGGATCGGGAGCGAGGCCCGTGAGCCGCGGCAAGCTACTCCTCCGGCGCGGGGGCCTCCTCGTCCGCCGCCACCGCCGTCGTCGCCTTCACCCCGAGGTGCTCCTTCACCCTGGCCTCGATCTCGCTCGCCAGCTCGGGGTGGTCTTTCAGGTACAGCTTCGCGTTCTCCCGGCCCTGCCCGATCCGCTCCTTACCGTAGGCGTACCAGGCGCCCGACTTCTCGATGATGCCGGCCTCGGCGGCGATGTCCACCAGCAGGGACTCGTGACTGATCCCCTCGTCGAACATGATGTCGAACTCGGCCTGGCGGAACGGCGGCGCCACCTTGTTCTTCACCACCTTGACCCGCACGTGGTTGCCGATCACCGTGTCGCGCTCCTTCACCGGGCCGATCCGCCGCATGTCCAGCCGCACCGAGGCGTAGAACTTGAGCGCCCGGCCCCCCGTGGTGGTCTCCGGATTGCCGAACATGATCCCGATTTTCTCGCGCAGCTGATTGATGAAGATGACGGCAGTGCGCGACCGGTTGATGGCCCCGGCCAGCTTCCGGAGGGCCTGGCTCATGAGCCGAGCCTGGAGGCCGGGGAGCGAGTCGCCCATCTCCCCCTCGATCTCCGCCTTGGGCACCAGGGCCGCCACCGAGTCCACCACCACCACGTCCACCGCCCCGGACCGCACCAGGATCTCGGTGATCTCCAGCGCCTGCTCGCCGGTGTCGGGCTGGGAGACGAGCAGGTTGTCCACGTCCACGCCCAGCTTCTTGGCGTATTCGACGTCCAGGGCGTGTTCGGCGTCGATGTAGGCCGCCGCCCCGCCCGCCCGCTGGGCGCTGGCCACCACGTGGAGCGCCAGCGTGGTCTTGCCGCTCGACTCGGGACCGAAGATCTCGGTCACCCGGCCCCGGGGAATGCCGCCCACCCCGATGGCCGCGTCCAGGTTGATCGCCCCCGTCGGGATCGCCTCCACCCGCACCTGGGGCGATTCCGAGCCCATGCGCATGATCGCGCCCTTCCCGCAGGTCTTCTCGATCTGGGTGATGGCCAGGTTGAGCGCCTTGCGCCGCTCCTCCGACAGCTTCGCCGCTTCGCGGGATTCGGCTGGCATGACAGTCCTCGACATGGGTTGGGGACCTCGGTGCGGGAGGCCCCGAATATATACCGAAGCCCGGCTCACCGCCAGCCGGGGCGGAACGCGTCTTCCAGGTGCTCCAACTTGCCGTCGGTCACCCCGATGCAGTCGAAGCGATAGACGTCCCCGGGGCGCCCGAACCGGTCCATCCAGCCGCGGGCCGCCCGCACCAGCTCCCGCCGCTTGGCCCCGGTGACCGCCTCAAACGGGCTCCCGAATCCCTCGCCCCGCCGGACCTTGACCTCGACGAACGCCACCAGGCGGCCCCGGCGCGCTACCAGGTCCAGCTCCACCCGGCCCAGCCGAAACCGGTGCGCCACCACGGTCCAGCCGTTGGCCTCGAGGTAGCGAATCGCCTCCCGCTCACCCTGGAGACCGCGCTGCTGCCGCTCGTCGGTCCACTGCTCGGGGTCGGATCGAATGCCGCTCTGCACCCGGCGAACCTAACCCCGCGAGGACCGGACGGCATAACCGGTTTTACGCCGCCCGCATCCTTCCTACGCGCGGCAGATCTCATCCAGCTCCTCCATCCCCACCAGCACGTCCCTCGGCTTGGAGCCGTTGGGGGGACCCAGGATCCCGGCCTGCTCCAGCTGGTCGATGATCCGAGCCGCCCGGCCGTAGCCGATGCTCATGCGGCGCTGAAGCAGGGAGGTCGAGCCGAGCTGGTTCTGAATGCAGACCTCGGCGGCCTGACGGAACAGCGGATCCCGCTCCCCCTCCTCCACCTCACCCTTCCCCCCGCCCTCCTCGCGCGCCTTCTCGGCCTCCTCCAGGGCCGCCATCTGCTCCCCGATGCTCGAGCCCGCGGCGGCCGGCTGAGCCGCGGCGTGCGCCTGGTACCACGCCATCAGCCGCTCGGTCTCCTCGGTCGAAATGAACGCGCCCTGCACCCGGACCAGCTCGCTCTTCCCCGGCGGCAGGAACAACATGTCACCGTTCCCCAGCAGGGTTTCGGCGCCGTTCTGGTCCAGAATGGTGCGGCTGTCCACCTTGGCCGACACCCGAAACGCGATGCGGCAGGGGAAGTTCGCCTTGATCAGGCCGGTGATGACGTTGACCGACGGCCGCTGGGTGGCCAGCACCAGGTGAATCCCGATGGCGCGCGCCTTCTGCGCCAGCGTGGCCAGCGGGGTCTCGATCTCCCCCTGCACCGTGAGCATCAGGTCCGCCAGCTCGTCCACGATCAGGACGATGTAGGGCAGGATCCCGCCCGCGTACGGCTCGCGCGAAGCCGGCGCCCCGCCTCCCCCCTCCCCGGTCCCGGGATTCACGAGCGGCCGGTTCTCGGCCACCTTCTTGTTGAAGTCCACCACGTTCCGCGCGTGGTTCGCGTGCAGCAGCCGGTAGCGCCGCTCCATTTCCCACACCGCCCACTTCAGCAGGCTCGCCGCCCGGTGGTGGCTGGTCACGACCGGGAGGCCGAGGTGCGGCAGGGCCGCGTACATCGAGAGCTCCACCATCTTGGGGTCGATCATCAGGAGCTTCAGCCGGTCGGGCGGGTGGGTGTAGATCAGGCTCGTGATGATCGTATTGATGCAGACGGACTTTCCCGACCCGGTGGCGCCCGCGATCAGGAGGTGGGGCATTTTGGCCAGGTCTTCGACCACCGGCACCCCCTGGAGGTTCTTGCCCAGCGCCACCGGGAGCAGGCGGTTCCCGGGGTAGCGGTCGCTCTCCAGCAGCTCGCGGATGTGGACCAGGCGCGGCACGGGGTTCGGTACTTCGATCCCGACGGCGGCTTTCCCCGGAATGGGAGCCACGATGCGGAGGGACGGCGCCCGCATGGCCAGCGCCAGATCGTCGGCCAGGGCGGCGATCCGCCCCACCTTGACGCCCGGCCCCGGTGCCACCTCGTACTGCGTCACCACGGGACCCACCGTGCGACCCGCGATGGAGCCTTCGACGCGGAACGTCTGGAGCGTATCGATCAGCTTCGCTCCCATCTGCTCGATCTGCGCCATCTGCGCCTCGGCGTCGCCGGGGGGGGCAGGGGTGAGGAGATCGATGGGCGGGATGAGGGCGCCGGGGGGCGCGGGGAGCGGCCGCCGGGCCGCCTTCTCGACTCCCGTCTCGACTCTGGTCCGCCGGCTCTTGACCACCCGGCCGGCGGCGCCTTCCTGGTCGGCGGACTCCCGCACCTCGCCCCTCGCCTCCCGCACCCCGCTTCCCGCTTCTCGCATCCCCTCTCCGGTGGCCCGCTTGCCGGCTCGCAGCACCACCAGCGGGTGCCAGCCGACCGTGAGCACGCCGAGCGCCGAGAGTGCCAGCACGCCCACCAGGACGCCTCCCGCCGTGCCGATGGCTCCCTGGATCGCCCGGGCCAGGAGCCCCGGGGCCGCCCCCGCCAGGTGCTGGGCCGTGGGGCCCTCGGGAGCGAGGAGGCCGATGGCGTAGGGCACCAGCACGATCAGCCCCCCGCCCAGCCCGGCCGCGCGGCGGGCCGAGAGCGTGCCCAGGCGGTCGAAGGCGGCGAGGGCCCACCCCAGACCCACGAGCGGCAGGAAGGCGGCACCCACCCCCAGGAGGCGCCACAGGCTGTCGCCCAACGCCTGGCCCCAGGCGCCCGTGACCCCGAAGGGGAGGAGGGTGAGCCCCAGGAACAGCCCGACCACCAGGGCCGCGATGCCGATCAGCTCGTCGCGGGCCTTGGGATTCATGTGATGCGCCGGTCCGCGTAGGCGGGGACCACGTCGAAGCGGTCGGGACGGGCCGCGAAGGTCACGTCTTCGCCCAGGTCGAGTTCCCGCAGCAGGCGGGCGGCGTCGCTGGCCTCGAAGGCGTCGGCCCACGACCGGTACTTCCCCGCGAGGTCCACGGCCACCTGGGCCGCGTCGTTGAGCGACACCTTGCGCGATCGCTTCTTCACCGCCCGCGCCAGGCGGCCCGCGGTGTAGGCATCTTCCAGGGCGAACTGCTTGTCGCGCCCGGCGCACACGATCACCAGCTCGCCCCGCTCGTGGAACAGCGCCCCGGCCCGCTCCGCCAGGGCGCTGAAGTTCACCGCGGCGCCCACCAGCACCGGGTCCCCGCCCTGGGCCGCCACCAGCGCCGGCGTGCCGTTGGTGGTGGCCAGGAAGACCGTCTTCCCCGCCACCGCCTCGGCGGTCATCTCCCGCGGGGAGTTCCCCAGCGCGAAGCCCTCGATCTTCTGGAGTCGCCGTTCGCCGGCCAGGACGATGCCGTCCTTTTCCAGGTTGGCGGTGAGCCGCACGGCCTCTTCGGACGAGGCGGCGGGCACCACAGCCTTGGCCCCGCTGGCGATGGCCGCGATCACGGTGGTCGTGGCGCGCAGCACGTCGACGACGACCACCCCCCGGCCGGTGAGGTCTCCCGCGTTCAGGCCGAGTGGGGTGAAGTACACGTCCAGCTTCATGCCGGCGCTTGCAACAGCTCGGGGTTCCGCTCGAGGAACTTGGTGTCCACGGTGCCGGCCACGAAGTCGGGGTGGCTGATCACGCGGCTCAGGAAGGGGATCGTGGTGGTCACGCCTTCAATGATAAACGAGTCGAGGGCCTGACGCATACGGGCCAGGGCCTCGGCCCGGGTGTTCCCGTGCACGATCACCTTGGCGAGCAGGGAGTCGTAGTAGGGCGGCACGGTGTAGCCCGCGTAGATGTGCGTGTCCACCCGGACTCCGGGGCCGCCCGGCGGGTGGTAGGCGGTGATCAGCCCGGGCGACGGCTGGAAGTTGCGGTAGGGATCCTCCGCGTTCACCCGGCACTCGATGGCGTGTCCCCGGAGGCGCTGTCCGTTCATCACGAACGACAGCGGCTCGCCCGCGGCCACGCGGATCTGCTCCTTGACGAGATCGAAGTTGGTGCACATCTCGGTGACCGGGTGCTCGACCTGGATCCGGGTGTTCATCTCCATGAAGTAGAAGGCGCCGTCCTCGTCGAGCAGGAACTCGACCGTGCCCGCGCCCACGTAGCCGATCGCCTCGGCCAGCTTCACGGCCGCGTCTCCCATGTCCTGGCGCAGGGTCTGGTCCACCGCCGGGCTGGGGGCCTCCTCGATCAGCTTCTGGTGCCGCCGCTGGATGGAGCAGTCGCGTTCGCAGAGATGCATGACCTTCCCGTGCTGGTCCCCCATGATCTGGATCTCGACGTGTCGCGGGCGGGTCAGGTACTTCTCGAGATAGACGGCGTCCGACCCGAACGCCGCCAGGGCTTCCTGTTTGGCCAGCGAGAAGGCTTTCTCGAACTCGTCCGGATCGCGGGCCACCCGCATCCCCTTCCCGCCTCCCCCGGCGGCGGCCTTGATGATCACCGGGAAGCCGATCTTCTGGGCCAGCTTCAGCGCCTCGGCCGCGTCCTCCACCGGCCCGGGCGAGCCCGGCACGGTGGGCACCTTGAGCTTCTGGGCCAGCTTCCGCGCCGCCGCCTTGTCGCCCATCTCGCGAATCTGGTCCGGAGTGGGACCGATGAAGGTGATGTTCGAAGCCCTCACGATCTCGGCGAATTCGGCGTTCTCGGCCAGGAAGCCGTAGCCGGGATGAATGGCGTCGGCCCCCGTGATCTCGGCCGCGGCGATGAGGCGGGGGATGTTGAGATAGCTCTCGCGCGAGGCGGCGCGGCCGATGCAGACGTCGTCGTCGGCGAACCGCACGTGCAGGCACTCGCGGTCGGCCTCGGAGTACACCGCCACGGTCTCGAGCCCCAGCTCCTTGCACGCGCGGATCACCCGCAGGGCGATCTCCCCGCGGTTGGCGATCAGCACCTTGCGGAACATCAGGGGGTCAGCTCGATCCCGGCGCCCGCGCCCGGCGTCCCCAGGCGCGACGCCTGGGCGTCCACGCCCGACACTTTGAGCGCGAACTCGCTGGGATTGGTGGCGTAGAAGATCGCGCTCTCGTAGCTGATCACCCCCTGTTGATACCACTTGAAGAGGGATTGATCGAACGACTGCATCCCGTACTGGATCGAGCCTTCGGCGATCAGGTCGGGAATGTTCAGCTGCTTCGAGAGGTCGCGGATGTTGTCCGCCACCGCCGCGGTATTGATCAGCACCTCGCAGGCCGGCACCCGCCCCTTCCCGTCCTTCCGCGGCACCAGCCGCAGGGACACCACCGCCTGGAGCGCGGTGGAGAGCATGTGCCGAATCTCGTCGTGCTGGTGCGGCGGGAAGAACGAGATCACCCGGTTGATGGTCTGGGTGGCGTCGGTGGTGTGCAGGGTGGAGAGCACCAGGTGACCGGTATCGGCCGCCTTGAGGGCCACGTCCAGGGTCTCCATGTCGCGGACCTCGCCGATCAGGATGACGTCGGGGTCCTGGCGCAGCACGTGCCGCAGCGCGGCGTGGAACGACAGCGTGTCGTTCCCCACCTCCCGCTGGGAGATGTTCGAGAGGTGGTCGCGGTGCAGGAACTCGATCGGGTCCTCGATGGTGATGATGTTGACCCGGCGGTTCATGTTGATGTGGTTGATCATGGCCGCCAGGGCCGTGGACTTCCCGGACCCGGTCACCCCGGTCACCAGCACCAGCCCGCGGGGCTTGAGCGCGATCTCCTCGAGCACCGGCGGCAGGTTCAGATCCCGAATGGTCTTGACCTCGTAGGGAATGGCCCGGAAGGCGAACGCCACGGTCCCCCGCTGCTGGTACACGTTGGTGCGGAACCGCCCCACCCCGGGCACGCCGATGGCGAAGTCGGCCTCCTTGTGCTCGGCGAACTCCTTGACCTGGCGCGGGGTCATGATCTGCTCGGCGAGCGACTTCAACTCCTCGGGCTTGAGCGGCGCCGTGTTCAGCGCCACCAGCTCGCCGTTCACCCGGATGGTGGCCGGCCGACCGACCTTCAGCAGGAGGTCGGATCCGCCCCGCTGCACCATCTGCGTGATGGCCTGCTTGAAATTGAACGGCGCCCCGACGGCCGCTGCGGCTTCAGGCATGAGGATCCACCCGGAAAAGGACCTGCCCGAACTCCACGGGCTGGGCGTTTTCCACGCACACCTCCCGCACCACGCCCGCGACCTCGGACTCGATCTCGTTCATGATCTTCATCGCCTCGATGATGCACACCACCTGCCCCGGCGCGATCCGGCTCCCCACCCGGACGTAGGGAGGGGCCCCCGGCTCAGGCGAGGCGTAAAAGGTCCCGACCATGGGGGACTTGATCTCGAGCAGCTGGGCGGCAGGTGGCGCGGGGGCGGGGGCGGGGGCGGGGGCGGGGGCGGGAGCGCCGGAGGAACCTGGAAGTGTGGCGGGGCCGGGTTCCGGCCGCACCTCCGAGGCCGGCGTCCCCTGCGCCACAATCACCTGGGACCCGCCCGCATTGGTCATCCCATGACCCGCCTTGGACACCCGCACCGACGTCCAGGCGCCGAACGGCCCGCGCCGGATCTCGATCGCCCCCACCTCCGGAGCGTCGCGCAAGATCTGCACCAGCCGCTGGATGATGTCGAGATTCATAGCCCCCCAATAGACCGTGACCCCCCGCGCCC
>DATLXT010000131.1:0-4920 GCA_035575475.1 Gemmatimonadales bacterium
GGCGACGCATGCTGGGGTTCACGCCCCTGGAATGGGGCCGGGTCGCCGCCGTGTTCGTGTTCTTCGTCTTCGCGGCCATCTTCTGGGCCGCCTACGAGCAGGCCGCCTCCACCCTCAACCTGTTCGCCGACGAGAGCGTGAACCGGAGGGTCTTCGGGTGGACCATCCCGACGAGCTGGTTCGTTTCGATCCAGGCGCTGTTCGTCATTCTGCTTTCGGGAGGATTCGCCTGGCTCTGGATGCGGCTGGGTCCCCGCGAGCCCGCTACCCCGACCAAGTTCGCTCTGGGCCTCTTGTTTGCCGGCCTGTCGTTCGTGTTGCTCTTGCCCGCCGGCGCCATGGCGGCCCGCGGCGTCCTGGTCAGCCCCTGGTGGCTCGTGGCCGCCTACCTGCTCCAGGTGATCGGCGAGCTCTGTCTCAGCCCGGTGGGGAACTCGGTGGTCACCAAGCTGGCCCCGCCGCGGATCGCGGGCCTGATGATGGGCGTGTGGTTCCTCGCCATCGCCGCCGGCAACAAGCTGGCGGGGTGGGTGGCCGGGCTCTCGGCCTCGGTACCGGTGACCACGATCTTCCAGGGGATCGCGGCGGTGACCATCGGGGCGGCGGTGGTGTTGTTCCTCCTGATCCGGCCGGTCCGGCGGCTGATGGGGGGCGTCCACTAACCGCGAGCGGCGACGCCTCAGGGTTTGCGCTCCAGCGGCGCGCTCGCCACGGAGGCCAGGATTTCCATCCCCCGAAACACGTTCTCCAGCCGGACATTCTCGTTCTCGGCGTGCTGGTTGTTGTCGTGGTTCACCACCGGGATCAGCACCAGCGCAGCCCCCAGGATATCGGTGAACACGTAGCCCGGGGCGCTGCCGCCCAGCGTGGGCATCACCACGGGGTCCCCGAGGCCGGCGGAGGACAGGGCCGCCAGCACGGCGCGGGCCGCCGGATGACCCAGCGGTGTGCGGGCCGCGGGGTAGCCGTCGGCGATTTCGACCTTCGCCAGGCGGGGCGTGGTCACGCGGGTGACGGAATCGGGGTCGCTCCGCACCACCCGATAGCCCTGACGCTCGATGTGCCGCACGACCTTCTCCGCCTGTCGGCGCGGATCGTTGCCCGCCACCAGCCGCACATCGAGCTCGGCCGTGGCGAGGTCCGGCACCAGGGTCCGGGCGTCGGGGCCGGTGAACAGGCTCCGAAGCCCGCGGACATTGAGCGACGGATGGGCGATCAGCTCGAGCCGGGGCCGGCCGCCGCCGTCGGTCGAACCGAGCTGGAACTGGAGGCGCTGGGTCTCGTCGTCGTGCGGGTAGGCGGCGACCGCCGCTCGCTCCGCCGGCCCCAGCGCCACCACGTCGTCCTCCCAGTCCGCCACCAGCACCTCGCCGTCGGGGCCCTTCATGCTGGCGAGCAGCTGGGCCAGGCGCATGGCGGGATTGGGCGCCCAGTTCCCGTAATGGCCCGAGTGCAGGGGGCGCACCGGTCCGTACACCGTCACCCGCAGCGTGACGATGCCGCGGAGCCCGAACACCGCCGTGGGGCGCTGGGTGGGGTGGATCGGGCCGTCGGCCATCACCACCAAGTCCGCCGCGAGCAGGTCACGGTGGCGGCGCGCCGCCTCGGCGATGAAGCCCGAACCCGCCTCCTCGTCTCCCTCGAACAGGAACTTGATCCGGTTCGGGGCCTCGACGCCCGCGGCTCGCCAGGCGTCGAGCACGTGCATGAGCGCCACGATGGGCGACTTGTCATCGCTGGCCGAGCGGGCATAGACCCGCCACTCCCCGGGCACCCGTTCACCCGCCGCCGGCCAGCGGCGGACCGCTGTCCCGCCGGCCTCGAGCGCGCCGCTGAACAAGGCGGGCCGCCAGGGGTCGCGGGTGACCCAGCGCGCGGGATCGGCCGGCTGGCCGTCATAGTGGCAATAGAAGAGGATCGCGGGCCGCGACGGATCCCCGATCTCGCCGTAGACGAGCGGGGGTCCGCCGGTTTCGAGCAGGCGCGCGCGGACCCCGCGCCGCTCCAGCATGGCCAGCAGGGCGGCGGCGTTGCGGCGAATGTTCACGGAGTCCCGGGCGACGTTGGGGATCGCCAGGAACTCGCGCAGCTCGGCCACGATGGCGGCCTCGTGCCGCTCGCGGTAGGCGCGCACCGTGCCTATCGGGTCAGGCGCCTGCGCCGGGGCGGCGCCCGCGAGCGCGACGCCCGCGAGGGCGGGGCACAACCTGCGCAGCATGGAGTGGTCCTCCCGTGATGGCCGGGGGAGAATGATGCGCCTCTCAGCGACCACCCACCAGGAGGCCCCGGGCGCGGCGAGCGTCACCCCCGGGCGGCGGGCGGGCTCGAGGACGCGGCCAGGGGCTCGTCCGCGAAGTGGCACGCGGCGAAGTGCCCGGGTGCGACCTCGCGCAACGCCGGCGGCTCGGAGCGGCAGCGGGCGTTCTTCTTCGGATGCGGGCAGCGGGGATGGAACGGGCACCCCGAGGGCGGCCGGGCGGGCGAGGGGACGTCGCCCGGGAGCACGATGCGCTGCTTCCGGCCGCTGGGGTCGGGGACGGGAACGGCCGAGAGCAGGGCCGCGGTGTAGGGGTGGCGGGGCGAGCGGTAGAGCCGGTCCGCCGGGGCCCGCTCGACGATCTTCCCCAGGTACATGACCGCCACCTGGTCGGCCAGGTGGCGCACCACCGCGAGGTCGTGGGCGATCAGGAGCAGGGTCAGGTGGCGGCGCTGGCGCAGCTCGGTGAGCAGGTTGAGCACTTGGGCCTGGACCGACACGTCGAGCGCCGATACCGGCTCGTCGCAGACCAGGAATTCGGGCTCGACCGACAGGGCTCGGGCGATGCCGACCCGCTGGCGCTGGCCGCCCGAGAGCTCGTGGGGGTAGGCATCCGCCAGGGTGCGATCCAGCCCCGCCTCCTCGAGCAGACGATCCACCCGCCTGTCGAGCTCGGCGCCCCGGGCGAGGCGGTGGATTTCGAGCGGTTCGCGCAGGGTCTGCCGCACGGTCATCCGCGGATCCAGCGAGCTGTAGGGATCCTGGAAGACGATTTGCATGCGGCGCCGCAAGGCGCGGAGCCGCGGCGGGTCCAGCGCGAAGACGCTCTCGCCGGCGAAGATGACCTCCCCGGCGGTGGGATCGGTGAGGCGCAGGAGCAGGCGCGCCACGGTGGTCTTGCCGCAACCCGACTCGCCCACGAGCCCGAGCGTTTCGCCCCGGCCGATGGTGAAGCTGACGCCGTCCACCGCCCGCACCGCTCTCCGCGCCCGCCCCAGGCCGAAGAGCCCGCGTGCTCCCGGGAAGTGCTTCACCAGGTTACGCGCTTCGACCAGCGGTGTCATTCGCGGTCCCGCGGGCGTCGCCGCTCGGGGTGCTCGAGCAGCCAGCACCGGGCCGGGTGGCCGGCCGTCGCTTCGACCAGCGGCGGCTCCTGGGTGGCGCAGGTGTCCCACGCGTAGGGGCAGCGCGGGTGGAACCGGCAGCCCGAGGGCCACGCCGTGGCCGCGGGAACCTGGCCTGGAATGGCCCGCAGCGGCTCCGGCGCCCCGTCGAGCCGGGGCACGGAAGCCAGCAGGCCCTCGGTGTAGGGGTGGAGGGGGCGAGTGAACAGCTCGGCGGTGGGTGCGCTTTCGACCACCTGCCCGGCGTACATCACCAGTACCCGGTCGGTGTGCCCGGCGACGATGCCCAGGTCGTGGGTGATGTGCAGCACCGCCATCCCCAACTCCCGCCGCAGGCGGTCGAGCAGTTCCAGGATCTGCGCCTGGATGGTGACGTCGAGCGCGGTGGTGGGCTCATCGGCGATCAGGACGGCGGGGCGGCACACCAGGGCCATCGCGATCATGACCCGTTGGCGCTGGCCGCCGGAGAGCTGGTGCGGGTACTGGTCCACGCGCTCCTCGGGGTCGGGCAGGCCCACCAGTTTCAGCAGCTCCATCGCCACCGCGCGGGCCTCCGCCCGTCCCGCGTTCCGGTGCACCACCGCGACCTCGCCGATCTGGTCGCCGATCGTGAGCACCGGATTGAGCGAGGTCATCGGCTCCTGGAAGACCATCGCGATGCGGTTTCCCCGGATCTTCCGCAGCTCGCGGCCCGGCAGGGCCAGCAGGTTGCGGCCTTCGAACTCCACGGTGCTGCCCGGGTGAATGTGTCCGGGCGGCTCCGGCACCAGCCGCAGCAGCGACAGGGCGGTGACCGTCTTCCCCGACCCCGACTCTCCCACCAGCCCCAGCGTCTCGCCCGGGTACAGGTCGAACGACACGCCGTCCACCGCCCGCGCGATCCCCCGGCCCTGCTCGGAGACGAAGTAGGTGCGGAGATCCCGCACCCGCAGCAGGGGGTCGCTCACCTCGCCTCCCGGCGAGGATCGAGCGCGTCTCGCAGCGCGTCACCCACCGCGTTCAGCGACATCACCACCAGCGCGACGGCGAGCCCGGGCCACAGGCTGGCCCAGGGCGCGGTAGCCAGCCACTCGTTGCCTTCGGCGATCATGCGGCCCCAGCTGGGCGCGGGGGGCGCCACCCCAATCCCCAGGAAGGACAAGCCCGCTTCGAGCAGCAGGACGTTTCCCACGCCCAGGGCGGCCGAGACGATGATCGGGGCGGCCACGTTGGGGAGCACGTGGCGGAACATGATACGGGCGGGGCCCGCCCCGGCGGCGCGGGCCGCATCCACGAACGCCCGCTCTCGCAGGCTCAGGACCTCGGCGCGCACCAGGCGGCTGGTGCCGAACCACCCCGTGAGGCCGATCGCGAGGATGAGCAGGGTGACCGGGAGGTGTCCCCAGAGGGCGACCACCAGGATGAGGATAAAGATGCGGGGGAGCCCCAGCCCGATGTCCACCAGGCGCATCAGCGCGGCGTCGGCCCACCGGCGGACGTACCCCGCGACCGCGCCCACCAGCGCGCCCACGCCCACCGCCAGAAGGGCGGCCACCCCGC
>DATLXT010000132.1:0-4912 GCA_035575475.1 Gemmatimonadales bacterium
GAGGAGAACATCGACGAAACCGACTTCCAGTCGCACTACGACCTGGGCGTGGCGTTCAAGGAAATGGGGCTGCTGGACGAGGCGATCGCCGAGTTTCAGAAGGCCCTGCGGGCCCCCGAAGGCAAGCTCCGCACCTCTGAGGCGCTGGGCGTGTGCTTCTTCGAGAAGGGCGCCTACACGGTGGCCGAGTCCATTCTGCGCCGGGGCCTCGAGCTGCCGGCCTCGGGGGACCAGGAGCGGCTGGGGATTCTGTACTGGCTGGGGCGCGCCCTGGAGGAGCAGGGCGCCGTGGCGGAAGCCAAGGAGCTGTACGGTCGGGTCTTCGCGGTGGACATTCGGTTCAAGGATGTGGGCGAGCGGGTGAAGGCGCTCGCCAAAGCGCGGCGCTGACGTGAGCCCGCAGCTGGCCCGCGTCACCCTGCGGGACGTCCAGCGCCCGGTGGCGCGGGAGCTCCAGCAGGTGGTGGACGAGCTGCGGCGCATCATCACCGCCGACTTCCCCCTGATCAGCGACGTGAACGAGCACCTCCTGCGGATGCAGGGGAAGCTCTTCCGTCCGACCATGCTCCTGCTCAGCAACCTGGCGTCGGGGGGACGGACGCCGCGCGCGGTCACCCTGGCGGCGGTGGTCGAGCTGATCCACCTGGCCACCCTGGTGCACGACGACTCGGTGGACCATTCGGCGCGCCGCCGCGGGCTGCCCACGATCAACGCCCTGTTCTCCCATCAGGTGGCCGTGATCATGGGCGACTACCTCTACTCCCGCGCGATCATCGAACTGGTCCGGCTGAACGATCTCGAGCCCCTGCGGGTGCTGGCGCGCGTGACCAACGAGATGACCGTGGGAGAGATGCGGCAACTCGAGGCGCACGACCGCCTGGCGTACGGGGAGGAGGCCTACGACCAGCTGATTCGCGCCAAGACGGCGTCTCTGGTCGCGGGGGCCTGCGAGGTGGGGGCGCTGGGGGCCGAGCCCGCCCACCGGGCGGCGCTGGCCCGTTTCGGCCTGCATCTGGGCATGGCCTTCCAGATCACCGACGACCTCTTGGACTACACCCAGCCGGAGGCCGTGACCGGAAAGCCCTGGGGCCGGGATCTCAAGGAGCACAAGGTGACCCTGCCCCTGATCGCCGCGCTCCCGCGGCTCAGCGCCGCCGAGCGGCGGGTGGTGGAGGAGCTGATGGCCTCCCCGGACCCGCCCGACGCTCTGGTGGCGGAAGTGATCCGGCTGGTCGAGGCGGCCGGCGGGCTGGCCTATGCGCGCCAGCGCGCGGGGGAATTGGCCCAGCAGGCCGAGGCCGCCCTGGACCTCCTTCCCCCCACGGCGGCCCGCGATGCCCTGCGGGACGGCATCGCCTACGCCGTGGAGCGGCACCGCTAGGCCGTGGCGTACGGCCCGCGCCGGCCGCTATTTTACCTGGGGGTGCTCGCCGCCGGGTTCGTGCTCGGCGGGCTGTTGCACGAACTGCTGAGCCGATTTCTCCCGCAAGGGCCGGCGCGCGAGGTGTTCACGTTTTCCCAGGTGTTCACGCTGGGCCCGGTGCACCTGGACCTGCTGGTCGTGTCGCTCACCCTCGGCCCGATCGGCGTGGACCTGTCGGTGATGGCCGTGCTCGGCGTGGTGGCGGCGTACTTCGTCGCCCGGTCTCTCTTCTAGCCAGGTGGGCACATGAATTTCGGGAACCTGGGCTTCACCGAGATCCTGATCCTGGTGCTGATCCTGGCGCTGTTCTTCGGCGCCCGCCGGATCCCGGAAATCGGAGCCTCGATCGGGAAAGGGATCAAAGAGTTCAAGAAAAGTCTGCGCGATGCGGGCGAGGAGGAACGGGACCTGCCGCCGCCCGGCGTGAAAGACTCCGCCCTGCCGCCCGCACCGGGCGGAGACCCCAAGCGGTTGAGCCAGTAGTCGAGGGAGAGGGCGATGCTGGGGAACCTGGGCGGTGGCGAGGTCGTGCTGCTCCTCGTCATCGCCCTGCTGGTCTTCGGAGCCCACCGCCTCCCCGAGGCCGGGCGGACGGTGGGGAAGGGGCTCCGGGAGTTCCGCCGGGCGCTCACCGAGGCTCAGGACGCGATCACCCGCGTGCCGCTGGACGAGCCGCCGCCCCACCGGACCACCGAACGAGACGAGCGCCGCCGGCTGAGCGACTGACGCCCCTGCCGCTCAGAACACCGGTTGCGGCGGCGGCGCCTGCACCGCCTGCCGCGCCAGTTCCTGGCGGCGGTCCACCACGTCGGCGGCCACCCGCAGCCCGTTCATATACTGGCTGATGCGCGCCTGGCGCGCCGCGGCCACCACGCTGGCCCGCTGGGCGTCTTTCTGGGCGGCCCAGGCTGTGGAATCGGCGGGCTTCCGGTTGAGGAGCTCGACGAAGTAGTAGCCGAGCTCACCCCGGATCGGCCCCACGCGCTCCCCCACGGCGAGCCCGAACGCCGCGCCCAGCACCCGCGGCTCCCGCTGCAAAAGCGGCGGGGGGTCGACCCGCGCGAACGGGCCCAGGGTCTGGACCGGGACGCCGAGCGCGCGAGCCGCCTCCGTGAGGCTCGGGGCCCGAGCGATCTGCTCCGCCATCTCCCGAGCCCGGCGGCCCGCCAGATCGAGCTTTTTCTCGCGGCGGACCGCGGCCGTCACCGCCTCGCGCACCGCATCCAGCGGAGGGACGCCCGCGGGCTGGAGCGAGTCCAGCCGAAACACATAGTAGGCGACCTCCCCCTCGAACACCGGGCTGGTCTCCCCCACCGGCGTCTCGAACGCCCAGACGCTGACGTTGGGAACCAGGTAGCGGCCCAACATCAGCCGCTCCCCCTCGCGCAGGCGCGCTCGGGCCACCGGGAGCCCCAGCTTGGCCGCCGCGCTGTCCAGGAGCGCGGGGTTCTGCTGGCCCGCCGCCAGCAGATCCAGCGAGTCGGCCCGCGCTTCGACTTCCTCGAGATGCGCGCCCGCCAGCTCCACCGGCACCACGATCCGCCGGGCCCGCAGGGAGTCGCCCCGGGCCTCCTCCAGCCGGATGATCTCCCACCCCAGCTCCGTCAAGATCGGCTGGGACACCTGGCCCGGACGGAGCCCCCGCACCGCCGCGAGGAACTGGGGCGCGAACCTGGGATCGTCGCGCTTGAACCACCCCAGGTCACCGCCCCGGGCACCGCTCGCGGAGTCCGCCGACACCTCGCGAGCCAGTCGCTCGAACGCCTCCGGGCTGCGAGCCGCTTCGGCGCGGACCTCCCGGGCCCGCGCCTGCGCGGCCGCGCTGTCGGCCGCGTTGAGCCGGCGGTCCAACGCCACGTAGCTGAGATAGGCCACGGCGGGACGCCGGAAGTCGTCTTCGTGATCCTCGAGGTAGCGGCGGAGCTCGTCCTCGGTCACGGTGACGCCCGTGTCCGGCAGCTGCTCCGGGAGCAGCGCCAGCAGGGCCACCCGCACCGAATCATGCTGGTCGCGGTACAGCCGCCAGAGCTTGGCGTCGGAGACATAGACGTCGGCCGTGAGATACTGCTGGAGCTTGATCTGCGGAATCAAATTCCGGTACTGCTGCTCCAGGGCCAGCAGAACCTGACGGTCGGCCGTGGCCAGGAAGCGCTGCCACTTCCCCGGGTCGAACCGCCCGTCGGTCTGAAACTCGGTGCTCTGCATCAGCTCGGGCGGCGGATTCGAAAGCAGGGCCGCCCGCACTTCTTCGTCCCGCACCCGGATCCCCAGCCGCTGGTACTCGCGCGCCAGCAGCACCTCCTGCACCAGCTGCTCCACCACCTGATCCTCCAGCTCGCGCCGCTCGTCCCGGGTGCCGGGAGTCGCCCCGGTCCGCGCGCGGTACTGCTCCTCGGCCTGGCGCACGGCCCGCTCGAAGTCGGGAGCCGCGATCTCGCGGCCGTTCACCTCGAGCACCATCCGCGCCCCGGGGCCCACGATATCCATCACCTGGGAGAAGGCCAGCCAGCCCACGAACGAGATCACCAGAATCCAGAAGACCCATTTGGTCTGGGCCCGAAAGGTGCGCATCATAGGGCGCGGGGCTCCGTCTCGGCGTTGAGGTGGAGGGGCTTAAGTCTAAGGACGACAATGTGTAAACTCAAGCGAACCGGGTGGCGCACGATTTGACAGCGCCGCCCGGCGAACACTATCTTGCTCCAATTCCTCCAACCACTTAGCGCGTGGCCTACACCAGCGAAATCGAGAAGCTCGAGCAACGCTTTGCGGAGAATCGCAAAGGGCGGACGTTCGCTCCTCTGGCCGACGCCTATCGTAAAGCCGGGCTTATAGATAACGCGTTGGAGCTCTGCCAGGAGGGACTCAAGCTCCATCCCGATTACGTCAGCGCCTGGATCGTCTACGGCCGTTGCCTCCTGGACAAAAAGGACGACGGCGCGGCCGAAGAAGTGTATCGCAAAGTCCTAGCGCTCGACCCGGAAAACGTGCTGGCGCTCCGCACTCTGGCCGATATCGCCGAGCGGGGGAGCCGTCTGAACCAGGCGATCGAGTGGCTCAACCGCCTGCTTGCAGCCGACCCCATGAACGGGGATGCGGCCGAAGCCTTGGCCCGGGTCAAGGGCAAGGCGGCCCTGGCGGCGAAGGTTCCCGAAGCCGTGGCCCCCCAGGCCCCCCCGGCCCCCCCGGCCGCCGCGGCCTCCCCGGCACCCCCACCTGCCCCGGTGGCCGGGCTCGAGATCGAGCGCGCCTCATCGGAAACCCCGGACACCGTCCCCGCAGCGGGGCGGCCCTCCGACGAGCTGGAGACCTTCGACGGGACCCTGGACTTCAACGCCGTGGCGCACCAGGCGGCCCGGGCCGAGGGGCTCGAGGTCGAGGAACCCGTGACGCTCGAACCGGAGCGTCTCGAGGTGGAGGGACTGGCCCGCACCCAGTACGAGGGCAGCGGGATGTTTCAGGTGGACCATCTGCCCGCAGCTCCGGGAGGGC
>DATLXT010000133.1:0-14804 GCA_035575475.1 Gemmatimonadales bacterium
GGCCCCGGCTGCGGCACTTCCTGCGGGTGGTTGTCAAGCCGGCCGGGGCCGACGGGGCGCTCGCCGCCCGGTTGACAGGACCCCAGGGGTCCGGCATCCTGACGTCCATGTCGCGCGCGAACGCGCTCCTGATCGTACCGGAGGACCGGTCGGAGGTCCCGGCGGGGGAGACCCTGACCGCCCTGGTGCTCGACGACCCTCATCACGTGGCCGAGCCGCCCTACTAGATGTCACCCCTGGTGCGGCGTGCGGTGATCCTGGCGACGGGGCTCGCGCTCACCCTGCTGGTCTACCTGGCCAACGCCTGGACGCCGCCCGCCGTCAAGCTGGGCCTCTTTTATCTCGTGCCGGTGCTGTTCGTGACCTGGTACGAGGGCGCGGTCTGGGGCGCCGTCTTCACCCTGGGCGCGATGGGCCTGCGCATGGTGGTCGAGCTGGAGCAGCAGGCGCCCGCGACGACGGTGCCCATCGCCCTGATGAACCAGCTCTCGTTCGCCGTGGTGGCGGGGGTGGCGATCTTCGCGTTCACCCATGTTCGGCACACGCAGGTCCAGCTTCGCGAGCTCGCCACCCACGACCCGCTCACCCGGGTCCTGAACCCGCGGAGCTTTTCCGAGCGACTGGCCCAGGAGCTGGAGCGCAACCGGCGGTACAACCGGCCGCTGGCGCTTCTCTATCTCGACCTGGACAACTTCAAGTCGGTCAACGACACCCACGGGCACCAGACCGGGGACGCGGTGCTGCGGCTGGTCGCCGACGCCATTCGCCGGGCGGTTCGCGGGGCCGACGTGGTGGGGCGGATGGGTGGGGACGAGTTCGCGGTGCTCATGCCCGAGACCGACGGGGCCGAAGCCGACGCCGTGGCCCAGCGCCTGGCCCAGGGACTGGCCACCGCCTTTCAGGGCTCGCCCACCGTGACCGCCAGCATCGGCGTGGTTTCCTGCACGGCCACCAAGGCCGACACCGACGACGTCATCCGGAGCGCCGATCAGGCGATGTACGAGGCGAAGCGCGCGGGGAAGAATCGGGTGGTGAAGGTCGCCATTTAGGGAGGGATCCGCGAGCGCGACCGTGTTAGATTGCCTGCCGATGGCTGACGGCTGAACTCGGGAGAGGGTTTTCAGATGCGCACGTTGAAAGTTTTCGTTCTCATGGCCGGCCTCACGGCCCTGCTCGCGGGGATCGGCCAGTGGGTGGGGGGCACGAGCGGCGCCCTCACGGCGCTGGTCTTCGCCGGCCTCATGAACTTCGCGATGTACTACTGGTCGGACCGTGCGGTGCTGGCTATGTACGGCGCGCGGGTGGTGACCGAGCGGGAGGCGCCCGGGCTCTACCGCATGGTGGACCGGTTGCGCCAGCGGGCCGGGTTGCCGATGCCCACGGTGGCTCTGGCGCCCCACGCCCAGCCCAACGCCTTCGCCACCGGACGCAACCCCGAGCACGCGGTGGTCTGCGTGACCGAAGGGCTGCTCAAGCTGGTGGACGACCAGGAGCTCGAGGGCGTGCTCGCGCACGAGCTGGCTCACATCAAGAATCGCGATATGCTGCTCTCGACGGTGGCGGCCACCATGGCGGGTGCCATCTCGCACCTCGCCTGGATGCTGATGTGGTTCGGCGGCCGGGACGACGAGGGGCACCAGAACCCGCTCGGCGCGCTGGCGCTGATGATCGTGGCGCCGCTCGCGGCCGGGCTGATCCAGATGGCGATTTCCCGCCAGCGCGAGTTCGAGGCCGACCGGGTGGGCGCCGAGATTTCGGGCCGGCCGCTGGCACTGGCCTCGGCCCTGAAGAAGCTCGACGCCTATGCGCGGCGGATTCCGATGCAGGTGGATCCCGCGGTGGCGCCGCTGGCCCAGGTGAATCCGCTGGCCGCGATGGGCGGCGGGCTCACGAGGCTGTTCAGCACCCATCCACCCACCGAAGAGCGGGTGCGGAAGCTGGAGGAGATGGCCAGAGGGCGGTAAGGCGCTGTCCGAGCGACGCGCGGGATTTCGCCCTACCTGTGGCGCGGCGGGCGGCAGCGGCGCACCGTCACATCCGCTGGTACCGGGGCCCGCTTCCCCCCTCCCTCGGCGTCCACCGGGGTCCCAAGACGTCCGTCGCCTTGCAATCCACGCAGTTCGGGGCGTTGACCCGCAGGCGCCCATCCGACCACTCGTACACACCCGCCGGACAGAGGTGCCCGTAGAACCGGGCGACTTCCTCCGGGACCTCTCTCGCGGCAAGCACATGCGGGGGGATGCTGTCGCGGGTGGCGTTTCCGGCCTTGAACACCCCGTCCACCTTGCTGAAGGTGAGCCTGTTGTCCGGGACGAAGGAGGCCTCAGGCCCGGCGGCCCGGGCGACGGCGGCGTCCTCAGGCACGGCGATGCGGCCCCCGAACAGCGCGCCTCCGCTCAAGGTCATCAGTGCCGCCTTGATCCCGCCGACGTAGAGCCCGCCCTTGAACGCCAGCCGCATGTTCCGCGTGCGGTAGAGGTCCCTCCGGATGTACGACCGATCCACCAGCCGGTCGTACTCGGCCAGCTTCGCCGCCGACGCGTCGCCGCCCTTGAGCGCGGCAAAGATCGCCCGCGCGGCGTAGATCCCCGACTGCACCGCGTAGTGCACCCCCTTGAGCGACGGCACGTCCACGAACCCCGCCGCGTCGCCCGCGATAAGCACGCCGTCTCCCGAGCGCCGTTCGGCCAGCGAATAGTACCCGCCCTCCGGGATCGTCTTGGCACCCCACTCCACCATCTCCCCGCCTTCCAGGTACTCGCGGAAGAAAGGATGGGTCTTCATCTGCTGGAGGAGGACGTGAACGTCCAGGTTCGCGTCCGGGTAGTCGAGTCCCACCACCAGCCCCAGGGCAACCAGGTTGGGCTCCAACGGGTACATGAAGCTCCCGCCGAACGCATCACTGGGGAGCGGCCAGCCCATGGTGTGAATCACCCGGTCCAGGGACCGCCTGGTCTCCCAAATCTCCTTGACGCCGAGGGCGTAGATCTGCGGATTGGGGGAGCCGATCTTCTGCCAGTCGAGATACGCCTGGGTGAGAAGCCCGCGAGTGCCCTCCGAGAGCACCGTGACCCTGGCGTACAGATCGTTGGGCGCCGAGTATCCGGAACCGGGCTTCCCCTCCCGGTCCAGGCCGCTCGGCGCGGTACGAACGCCCACCACCGCGTTCCCGTCGCGAAGAAGCGCGGCGGCCGGGAACCCGGTGAACAGGTTCACCCCCAGCTCCTCCGCCTTGCGGCCCATCCAGCGAACCACTTCGCACAGCGACGCCACGTAGTAGCCGTGGTTCCGCATGGTGGGGGGCGTGGGGAGACGCCACCGGCCGCCCGCCGTCAGGAGATAGACCGCCTCCTTCTCGACCGGCGCGCGAAAGGGAAAGTCGGAGTCCTCGAGGTCGGGGAAGAGCTCCCGGAAGGGGCGCGGGTTCACCACGGCCCCCGAGAGGGAGTGCTCCCCCAGGGCCCCGGCCTTCTCCAGCACCCCGATCTGGACCTCGCCCAGGCCGTGCCCCGCTTGGTTGTCCTCACGCACCAGCCGCGCCAGCTCGATCGCGGCCCCGAGCCCCGCGGGGCCGGCCCCCACAATCAGGACGTCGAGGTCCATCCGGTCCCCGGCCCCCGGGGTTCCGGCCGGCAGAATGATCCGGTCCAAGGGCAGCGGCGGCTGGTAGGCACTCGGACGGAACCACGCACCACCGACCACGCCGTCACCCATGCAGCTTCCTGATCTCCTCGGTCAATCGGGGGACGATCTGAAACAGGTCCCCCACGATCCCGTAGTCGGCCACTTTGAAGATCGGCGCGTCCTTGTCCTGGTTGATCGCCACGATCACCTTGGACGTGCGCATCCCGGCCAGATGCTGGATCGCCCCCGAGATCCCCACCGCGATGTAGAGCGAGGGGCTCACGGTCTTTCCGGTCTGGCCCACCTGGTCCGCGTGAGGCCGCCAGCCGGCGTCCACCACGGCGCGGGAGGCGCCCACCGCCGCCTTCCCGCCGAACGCCGCCGCCAGCTCCTCCAGCAGCCTGAAGTTGGCCGGATCCTTGAGTCCCCGGCCGCCCGAGATCACGATCGGCGCCTCGCCCACGTCGAGGGCGCCGGCTTCGGGGGCCTTGATCTCCCGGGTCACCACCCGACCCACCGGCAGATCCAGGGCCACGGTCTCCGCCGTCCCCGCACGCGGGCGCTCGACCGGCGTGAACACGTTGGGACGGAGGGAAACCAGAGCCGGCTCGCTCCGGAGTCTCAGCTTGAGGAGCGCCTTCCCGGCATAGACCGGCCGCGTCACGATCACGGCCCCGTCCTCCACCACCACGTCGGTCACCTCCTGCGCCAGCGCCGCGCCCAGCCGCGCCGCGACCCGGGGTGCCAGGTCTTTGCCCGTGGCGGTGGCCGCGAACACCACCGCCCGGTAGCCGCCCGACCGCGCCCGCTCCGCGATCGCCTGCCCCAGCGCCTCGGGCGCATAGCGCGCGAACGCGCCCGCGGTGACCGTAACCACCCTGTCGGCGCCGAACCGGCCCAGCTCGGCGCTCCCCTCCACCGGCCCACTCCCCGGTACCAGGGCGTCCACCGTGGCCCCCAAGCCATCGGCCAGCCGCCGCGCCCCGGTGACCACCTCGCGCGCGACCTTGCGCAGGACGCCATCCCGCTGCTCGCACACCGCCAGGACCGCGCTCACAGAACCTTGGCCTCCTCGCGCAGGAGGCGCACCAGGGTGGGCACGGCATCGGGCCCCTCCCCAACGATTTTCCCCGCCGGGCGCTCGGCGGGCGGCGTCATGGCCAGCACCTCGAGCCCACCCGCGCCCGGCGTCACGGGCTTGACCTCGAGCGGCTTCTTCTTCGCCGCCATGATGCCCTTGAGTGCCGGGTAGCGCGGCTCGTTGAGCCCCTTGTCGGCGGTGAGCACCGCCGGGAGCGGAAACTCCACGACCTCGATCCCGCCCTCGATCTCGCGCTGGGCGATTCCCTTGCCGTCGGCGATCTCGAGATGCGTCACCGCGGTCACGCAGGCGAGGCCGAGGAGCTCGGCCACCATGGGGCCGACCTGATGGTTGTAGTCGTCGATCGCCATCTTCCCGAAGAAAACCAAGTCCCACCCGCCGTCCCGGAGCTCGCCGGCGAGCACGCGGGCCACCTCGAGCCCGTCGGCCGGAACGCGGTCGGTCTGGAGCAGGATGCCGCGGTCCGCCCCCATGGCGAGCGCGGTGCGGATGGTCTCCTGGGTCGCCGCGGGCCCCAGGCTCAGCACCACCACCTCTCCGGCGCCGGCCTGTTCCTTTCTGCGGAGCGCCTCCTCCACCGCGAACTCGTCGTAGGGGTTGAGGATGAACTTCGCGCCGGACTCGTCGAGCGTCTTGCCGTCGGGGCCGACCTTGACCCGCGTCTCGGTATCAGGGACGCGTTTGATGCAGACCGCGATCTTCATGCCGCCCTCAGTTGAAGGCGCTGAGGCCGGTGATTTCCTGGCCCAGGATCAGCGTGTGGATGTCGTGGGTCCCCTCGTAGGTGTAGACCGACTCGAGATTGGCCAGATGGCGCATGGCCTGATATTCGGCCAGGATACCGTTGGCGCCCAGGAGGCGCCGCGTCTCGCGGGCCACCTCGATGGCCATGTTCACGTTGTTGCGCTTGGCGAGGGAGACCTGCTGGGGAGTCATGGTGCCCTGGTCCTTGAGGCGGCCGAGCTGGAGGCAGAGGAGCTGAGCCTTGGTGATCTCGGTCAGCATGTCGGCCAGGCGGGCCTGCTGGAGCTGGTAGCCGCCGATCGGCTTCCCGAACATCACCCGGTTCTTGGCGTAGCGGACGGCTTCGTCATAGCAGGCCATGGCCGAGCCCACCGCCCCCCAGGCGATGCCGTAGCGCGCCTGGGTGAGACACATGAGCGGCGACTTCAGGCCGGCCGACCCGGGGAGCAGGGCGTCCCTGGGGACGCAGACGTCCTGGAGCACCAGCTCGCTGGTGTCGCTGGCGCGGAGCGACAGCTTTCCCTTCTGGTCCCTGGCGGCAAAGCCCCGGGTGCCGGTGGGCACGAGGAAGCCGCGGATCGAGTCGGGGTCGTCGAGCTTTCCGGTCTTGGCCCAGACGATGGCCACGTTCGCGGTCGAGCCGTTGGTGATCCACATCTTGGTGCCGTTGAGAATCCAGCCGTCCCGGGTCTCGCGCGCCGTCGTGATCAGGCCCCCCGGGTTCGAGCCGTAGTCGGGCTCGGTGAGCCCGAAACACCCGATCGCTTCGCCGCTCGCCAGCTTGGGGAGCCATTCCCGCTTCTGTTCCTCCGAGCCGAAGGCGTAGATCGGGTACATCACCAGGGCGCCCTGGACCGAAGCGAAGGAGCGCACCCCCGAGTCGCCCCGCTCCAGCTCCTGCATGATCAGTCCGTAGGCGACGTTGTTGAGCCCGGCGCAGCCGTACTCCTCCGGCAGGTTGGCCCCGAACAGACCCAGCTCGGCCATCTGCGGGATCAGCTCGCGGGGAAACCGGCCCTCCACGTAGCAGTCCCCGATGACCGGCATGAGGCGGTCGTCCACCCAGGCCCGGACCGTATCGCGGACGGCGCGCTCCTCCTCGGAAAGGAGGGCGTCAACCTGGTAGAAATCGACACCGGTGAACTTCGGGGCCATGGGAGCCTCGTGAGCCGCGTTGCGCCTGACGGGGTAGCGTGAAAGCTAATCGGCCGCCGGCTGAGGAAGCGAGGTCAACCGCTCCGCGGAGGCCCCCCGCGCGAAGGCGAACGTATCCGAGGGCCTGAACTTCCCCCGCTCGGCCTCCCAGCGGAAGAAGGTGATCTGCACCGCCTGGGGCTCGAGGGTGACGAAGTTGAAGCAGGACGGACGCCCGCCCCGGGTCCGGGTCGAGAGCGTGCCGGTGGTGGAGACCACGACCCGGCCGCCCAAGAGGTCCGCGCCCTCCTCGTGGTCGTGCCCGCACAGCACCAGGTCGGCGCCCGACTGCACGATCCGGCGTTGGGCCTGGCGCCAGCGAGCCAGCCCCATGCGCTGGGAGATCGCCCCCCGCAGGACGTTGTGGTGCACCACCAGCACCCGCGCGTCGCCCGGCGGGGCCGCCGCGAACACCTGCTTCACCCGCTCGACCTCCCGCCTGGGCAGGTGCCCCTTGACCGCGAGGTCCCGCGGGTTGAAGGTGAGCGATCCCCAGGCCAGCCCGTGGGCCGTGAGCGCGCAGGCGATCACCGCGCCGGGGAGGAGCAGCGTGGGCGAGAGGTCCTCGCCGAAATAGCGGCGGTACTTGGTGTAAATGGCCCGCTTGCCGAACGGGACGAGCGGGCGCCGCCACCACTGCACGTCGTGGTTCCCGGGCTGGACCACCACCGGGGCCACGCGGGCCGCCAGCTTCACGAAGGCCAGGGCCCGCTGGAACTCGCCGTGCCGGGCCCGCTGGGTCAGGTCGCCCGCCAGCACCACCGCGTCGGGGTGGAGATCGGGGAGCATCGCCTCCAGCGCCTCGACCTGCCGGATGTCGGCGACCCCGCCGAAATGCAGGTCGCCCAGGTGCAGAAGCTGGACCGTCACGACTCGAGCTGTACCGTGTAGGTCAGCACGGCCTCTCCCCGGGCGGGCACGGGTACCCGAAAGCGCACCTCCGTCGCCGAGAGCTTCTCCGGCGGGACGCTGCTCTCGACCACGCGCCAGTTCCCGACGCGCGACTCCCGAACGTCCACCGTGACCGCCTCGGCCTTGGCGCTGGTGATGGTCACCCGGTACGCGGCGGTCACCCGCTGGCGCGCCGGCATGCCGCGGCGCGGGGGCGGGAGTTGTTCCTGGTTGAAGTCGGTCTGCACCCGCTCGGCGGTCAGGTCGAAGGCGTCGCCCGATTGGACCCGGACGTCGCGCCCGGGGGCGGTGTGCTCGATCAGCGCCTCGCCGATGAGCTGGACCCGACCGGCCGAGTCCGGCTGGTAGAGCTGCACCGTGCCGGCCGGCAACGGGCGGTCGCCGAAGGGGGTCCCCGCCTTTCGAGACAAGATGTACCACACCTGGACCGGGACGCGGCTCGCCTCGCCGGGCTGGGGACCGAGCCACCCCCGCCGGGGCAAAACCCCGGGCACGACGAACTCCCGGGCGTAGGAGGCGGAGCCGCGGGGGAAGAGCGCCACCGCGGCGGGAACCCCGGGCTCGAGCGTGTGCCGGCCGGCGAGCTCGTAAACGTGCGTCTCGCCCACCGCCTGCTCGACGGTCTCGTCCGGGACGACTTCGGCCTCGAGGGTCCGCGCCTGCATCTGCTCCAGCCGGCTCTCCAGGCGTCGCGGCCAAACAGGACGGGCACGCGCAACGCTCCCCGCCACGAGCTGGACCGCCGCGCTCTCGGCTCGAACCGTCCCCGGCGTGACCGTCGCCGTCCCCGATATCGCCGCCTGGCCCCGCCCCAACACGACCTGGTAGAGCGCCTGCCAGTGGGCGCCTTCGGTGACGTAGGCCAGCTCGGCGCGGGGGCGGGCCCGGGACGCCTCGATCACCACTTCCACCTCGGGTGCCTGCCGGACCAGCCCCGGCGGAAAGAGCGGCTCCCCGGGCAACTCGAGCAGGAGGCGTCCGTCGCTCAGCCGGAACTGCGGCGGGTCGGCACGCACCACCGTGGCGTTCACGGTGTCGCCCTTCTCGCGCACGAACGCCAGGGTCCGGCCCGCCGCCGCCCGGAGCGCCGCGTCCTTGGTGGTGGGGTAGCGCACGCTGGCCGACACCACGGCCACCGCCGTGTCGGGCGAGAACAGCGTCCCGGGATCGAGTCCCTCGAATCCCAGGGTCAGGGTGTTGCGCCCCCGCTCGAGCGCCCGCGGCACGCTCTGCCGCACCACCACCCGTCCGTCACTGTAGATGGAAAGCGAGGTCTGGGCCTCGGCCCCTCCCACGGCCCCGCCAGCCAGCAGGGCCGTCCCCAACAAGTACGCACCCCGCACCGCGTGTCGTCTCATTTCATCCACTCCGTGGCTACTCGTCTGGCGATGAGAGACGTCAGCACGTACCAGATCACCACAGCCATGGCCCCGACCAGGCGGGCGGTGGGATCGCGGGGCATGGTCAGGGCGATGTACACGCCCAAAGGCAGCGTGGTCCCGATCGCCACCCACCGTCCGATCCGCGCCGCCCGGCGCCGGATCCGCTTCCAGCACTCCCCGCAGACCCCGCCGATGGCGATCCCCGGGGTCATGGTCCCGCACTTGGCGCAGGGATGGCTAGACCCGCCGGGCCACGGCGCGGGCGAACTCGGCCGTAGAAGCATGACCCCCGAGATCCCTGGTGCGGACGTTGTCCTGGACGATCGCGGCCTCGACCGCCGCCCCGAGGCGCCGGGCCGCGTCGGCCTGGCCCACGTGCTCCAGCATCATGGCCGCCGCGAGCATTTGCGCCGCCGGGTTGGCGATGCCCCGCCCCGCGATGTCCGGCGCCGAACCGTGCACCGCCTCGAAGATGGCCGCGTGGGCGCCGATGTTGGCGCCGGGCGCCAGTCCCAGCCCGCCCACGAGACCCGACGCCAGATCGGACAGGATGTCGCCGAACAGGTTGGTGGTCACGATCACGTCGAACTGGCAGGGGTTGATCACCAACTGCATCGCGGCGTTGTCCACGATCTTCTCGTCGCACGCCACCTGCCCCCGATACTCCTCGGCCACCATCCGCCCCGTCTCCAGAAACAGCCCCGAGGTCGCCTTCAAGATGTTGGCCTTGTGCACCAGGGTGACCTTCTTGCGGCCGTGCCGGCGGGCGTACTCGAACGCGAAGCGGCAGATCCGCCGGCACCCCTCCCGGGTGACCACCGACATGGCTTCGGCCACCGCCTTGGGGTCGTCGCCCACCCGAACGGTGTGGTCGAACCCCACGTACATCCCCTCGGTGTTCTCCCGGATCACCACCAGGTCCACGCCTTCGTAACGGCCGCCCGGGACGATCGTCCGCGTGGGACGCACGTTCGCGTAGAGGTCGAACACCTGGCGGAGCTGCACGTTCACCGAGCGAAAGCCTTCGCCCACGGGCGTGGTGAGCGGCCCCTTGAGCGCGAGCCGGGTGCGGCGGATCGAATCGAGCGTGGCGTTGGGAAGCGGGGTCCCGGTCCGCTCCACCGCGGCGACGCCGGCGAGCTGTTCGTCCCAGTCGAAGCGGACGCCCAGCGAGTCCAGCACCTCGAGGGTGGCCTGGGTGATCTCGGGCCCGATCCCGTCGCCGCGGATCAGCGTGGCGGAGGGAGCGGCGCCCGTCATGGCAGTCCCGGGGTCAGCGCCTTGACCGCCTGGGTCAGCGCGCTCCAGGGATGGTCCCCCTCGCCGCGGGCGACCGTTCTCCACCCCACCCTTCCCAGGCGGACGTCTATCAGCACAACCGACAGTTCGGCCGTGGCCGCCTGGCCGCCTGCCCGCTTCCCTGCGCTGCTGTCCGGTCGCTCGGCCATGCGGCCATGCGGCCTTCCGGCCACACGATACACCAGCGCCGCCGGGACCAGGGCGTAGCGACCGCCGGCCAACGCCACCAGCGTGCGGAGCTGCGAGCGGAGGGGATCGGGTACGTCCGCCAGCCGCTCGGCCCGCAGGATGGCGGTGCCCATTTGGTCGGGATCGGCCGCCACGCCGCCCGAGCGCCGGGCGGCCCGCCGCAGCTCGTCGGGCATGACCCAGGTGACCTCGGGCGCCCGGGCGGCGATCAACGACCCGATGACGCTGTCGGCCCGGGCCAGCGAGGCCCGCCGATCCACCAGCAGGGAGTCCCAGTGTAGCGAATCCTCGGCGGCGATCAGCGTGAGCGGAAACAGCGCGACCCGCTGGCCCGCGAGCCCAGCCGTGGGGAGCGGGGCGGTGGGCTCGGGCTCAGGCGCTGGCGCCGCCTCCGGCTTCCCGCCGCAGGCCACGGCGGCCAGCGCCACCACCCACCACGCGCCACGCACCAAGTTGTTGTTTTTCCGAGGGTTACTCACGCGCCGCAATATCGCGGCCGCAGCCGGATTCTTCAAGCGCCGAGCGTGAGCCCGCCGTCCACCACGATCACCTGGCCGGTGATGTGGCGCGCCGCCTCGCTGCACAGGAACACGATGACCCGCGAGACGTCCTCCGGTTCCGCCACGCGTCCCAGCACCGATTCGTGCTCGGCCCGTTCCAGCACCTCGCGGGGCAGCTTGGTCAGCAGTTCGGTCTTGACGAACCCGGGAGCCACGGCGTTGACGTTGATGTTCGAGGGGCCCAGGTCCACCGCCGCCGATCGGGTGAGCCCGATGAGCGCCGCTTTGCTGGCGGCGTAGTTGGCGATTCCGAAGCCGGGGCGCAGGGCCTGGTGGCTCGCCACGTTCACGATCTTGCCGTAGCGCTGGGCCCGGAAGTGCGGAGCCACGGCCTGGATACAGTGGAAGGCACCGGTGACGTTGGTGTCCAGCACCTCGCGCCAGGCTTCTTCGGAGAGCCGCCAGAGCGCGCCGTCGTGGGCCACCCCGGCGTTGTTGATCAGGTAGTGCACGCCGCCCAGGCGCTCGCGGGTGTCGCCCACGAACCGCTCGACCTCGTCCCGGGATCGGACGTCACAGCGGGCCGAGTACACCGGCACGCCGAACGCTTTGATGGCGGTTTCGGTGAGCAGGGCCTGGGCCGCCACGTCGCGGCCCGGCAGCTCGACGTAATTGAAGGCGATGCCCGCGCCGCGCTGGGCGAACTCCAGACACACCGCCCGCCCGAGCCCGGTGGCGCCGCCGGTGACCAGGGCGACCTTGCCCTGCATGCTGTCGCCCGCGCCCAGGGGTTCGGGACGCTCTTCGGTGGCGGGGGCGCGCGCCGGGGCCGCTGCCTCGCGCGTCGCCAGCGTCCAGGTGGAGGAGGCCAAGGTTGTCCAAGGTATAGGCCGGGGCGTAACTTAGCCAGTCATGAACCGTTGGCTGGCCCTGCTCGGGTGGGCGGCGGTGTCGGCGCTGGGCGCGGGCGCTTTCGGGGTGCTGGCGCTGTCGCGCGGCGAGAGCATCAACGCCGCCTGGCTGCTCACCGCCGCGATCTGCACCTACGCGGTGGCCTACCGGTTCTATTCGAAGTTCCTAGCCGACCGGGTGTTCCGGCTGGATCCCCGGCGGGCCACGCCCGCCGAGCGGCTGAACAACGGGCGGGACTTCGTGCCCACCAACCGCTGGGTGCTCTACGGCCACCACTTCGCCGCCATCGCGGGCGCGGGGCCGCTGGTGGGACCGGTGCTGGCGGCCCAGTTCGGATTTCTCCCCGGCACGCTGTGGCTCGTGATCGGGGTGGTGCTGGGCGGCGCGGTGCAGGACTTCACCATCCTGTTCTGTTCTCTGCGGCGCGACGGCAAGTCGCTGGGGCAGATGGCCAAGGAAGAGGTGAACCGGGTGGCGGGGTTCGCCGGGATGCTCGCGATCCTTTTCATCATGGTCATCCTGCTCGCGGTGCTGGCGCTGATCGTGGTGAACGCCCTGCGGGACTCGCCCTGGGGGCTCTTCACCATCGCCTGCACCATCCCGATCGCCCTGCTGATGGGGTGGTGGATGAAGGTCCGGCGCCCCGGGAAGGTGGGCGAGGCCTCCGCCATCGGGGCGGTCCTCTTGCTGGGGGCGCTGGTGGCAGGGGGGTGGGTGGCCGATCAACCGGCGATCGCCGGGTGGTTTCGCCATTCGGGAACCACCATCACCTGGATGATGATCGCCTACGGCTTCATCGCTTCGGTGCTCCCGGTCTGGATGCTGCTCTGCCCCCGCGATTACCTCTCGACCTTCCTCAAGATCTCCACCGTCCTGGCTCTGGGCCTGGCGGTCTTCCTGATCCTGCCCGACCTCAAGATGCCGGCGCTCACGCCGTTCGCCACTCTCGGGGAGGGCCCGGTCTTCGCCGGGAAGCTGTTCCCCTTCGCCTTCATCACCATCGCCTGTGGCGCCATCTCCGGGTTCCATTCCCTGGTGGCGTCGGGGACCACACCCAAGATGATCGCCCGCGAGCCCGATGCGCGGATGATCGGCTACGGCGGGATGCTCATGGAGTCGTTCGTGGGGATCATGGCGATGATCGCGGCCTGCACCCTCGACCCCGGGGTGTACTTCGCCATGAACACCGCGCCGGCCGCGATCGCGCAGGCGTCGGAGATCCTTCGGACCGCGGGGTTCGTGGTGACGCCCGAGGCCATGCAGGCCCTCGCCGCCGAGATGGGCGAGGCGACCCTGGTGGCGCGGACGGGCGGGGCGCCGTCGCTGGCGGTGGGCATGGCCCAGATCTTCGCCAACGTGACCAGCGTGTTGGGCGGCAAGACGCTGACCGCCCTCTGGTACCACTTCGCCATCATGTTCGAGGCGCTGTTCATCCTCACCACCATCGACACCGGGACCCGCGTGGGGCGGTTCATGCTCCAGGAGATCCTGGGGCATGCCTGGCCGCGGTTCGGACAGACATCCTGGTATCCCAGCATCATCGCTTCGAGCGCCCTGGTGGTGGCGGGGTGGGGCTACTTCCTCTATCAGGGTGTGGTGGACCCCCTGGGAGGGATCAACTCGCTGTGGCCGCTGTTCGGGATCTCGAACCAGCTGCTCGCCGCCGTGGCGCTGTGCGTGGGCACCACGATCCTCGTCAAGATGGGTCGCCAGCGCTACGCCTGGGTCACCCTGGCGCCGCTGGCGTGGCTCGTGGTCGTCACCATGACGGCGGGATGGCAGAAGGTGTTCTCCCCCGATCCCAGGCTGGGCTTCCTGGCGCACGCCGCCTCGCTCGCCCAGTCGCCGGATCCCAACGCGCCGCGGCTGATCTTCAACGACCGGCTCAATACCTTCGTGGCGCTGCTCTTCATGACGGTCGTGGCGATGGTGGTCCTGGCGTCGGTGCGGGAGTGGTGGATGGTGTGGCGGAAGAAGAAGCCCGCCACGGTCAACGAGGCACCGTATGTGGAAAGCGCCTACGCGGTGGGCGACTGAGCTGAGGTCCCGCGGCACATCCGCCCTCGGGCGCGTCGCCGGGACGAGCCGGGCGCCGGTCCCGAGCCCGCCGGCCCCGGCCAACCACCACCTGTCACCCCGCCCTCACCCCACCGTCGCCAGACACTCGATCTCCACCCGGGCCCCCAGCGCCAGCCCGCTTCCCGCCACGGTGGAGCGAGCCGGCGGGTTGGCGGGGAAATAGCTCGCGTAGACCTCGTTCATCGCGGCGTAGTCCCGGATGTCGGAGAGGAACACGGTGCATTTGAACACCCGCTCGAGCGAGCTGCCGGCCTGCGCCAGCACCGACTTGATGTTTTCCAGAGTCTGGCGAGTCTGGCCCGCGATCCCGGTGTCAGCGAGCTGGCGGCGGCCCGGGACGTTGCCGATCTGCCCCGAGAGATAGAGCACGTTCCCCACCCGCACGGCGGGGGAGAAGGGCAGGCCCACCGAGGCGCCAGGGATCCGGATGACCTGGTGCTCCTGGGCCGCCGCGGCGGTGCCGGCTCCGAGGAGCGCGAACAGCACGAGCGGGGTGCGCATGGCCTTGGCCTCGCGAGAGGAGGATTGCCCCACGGATTAGCGCGCCGGGGCGCGCCGAGTCAAGCCGACGCCCGCCGTCGCCAGCACGGCGCCCAGCCCCGCGCTGGTGGCGAACGCCGGGCCGGCCCCCCACCCCTGGTAGGCCGCTCCCAGGAGCAGGCCGCCCGCCAGGGCGGCCAGGCCGGTGAGGGCGTGGTAGACACCGAAGCCGCTCCCCTGCCGGTCACCCGCCAGCCGAGCGACCAGCGCCCGCTCGGGACTCTCGGTGAAGCCCGCGACCAGGCCGAAGGCGAGGAACAGGGTCCAGGCCGCGCCCGGGCCCCGGGCGAGCGCGAATCCGGCGGCGATCGCCGCGTAAGCCGCCCA
>DATLXT010000134.1:0-7225 GCA_035575475.1 Gemmatimonadales bacterium
CGATGACCGGGGCGCCGGGGCGGGGCTCGGGCCCCCGCCCGGGCGGCCGCACGAAGGCCTCGGCACTGGTACGGGCCAGCGCCCGGCGCCGGTCCTCGACTGCCAGGACGTGATTGCGGCCCGCCGGGAAGGGACGAAACCCGGGGTCGTGCAGCGGGACCGGGTGGCGGGGCACGACCGCCGGCTGGGGCTCGAAGGATCCGCCGGGGGCCTGCGTGGTATCGCGCAGCGGGAAGTCCCCGATGACGATCCCGGCGCCCTGGGATTCGAGCCAGCGATTCATCACCCAGCGGTCGAAAAACCCCTCGCCGTCGCCCGCGTACCCGAAGACCACCACGCCGCCCCGCGCGGCCCATTCGCCCAGCAGGGCCAGATCACCCGCCGTCAGCCGGTCGGAGGGCCGCTCCGGTTCACGCCCGCCCAACAGCAGCAGCACGTGGGCGCTCCCGATGTCGGCCCAGGTGAGGTGCGGGTAGAAGCGGCGGTAGTGCACCTCGTAGCCGGCCCCGCGCCAGGGGCGGGCCGTGGATTCCAGGGCGATGGGGTCGGTGAGCGCGAGGTCCAAGAGGAGAACGCGGCGCGCCTGGGGCTGGCAGGCGGCGAGCAGCAGGAGCAAGGCGGAAGGCGGAAGGTGGAGCGCGGAGTGAAGCCGGGTCGGCCCATGCCGCCCGCCGCCATCCCCACGCCGCACTCGCTCCCTCATCGCGCCAGTAATTCTAACTGAGCGAAGCCGGCTTCTTCATGAATCGGTCCGGGGCGCCAGGCGACCGGCCGATTGAACAGCGGCCCCGCGTACACGAAGGTGTGATACTCGCCGTACTCGCCGCAGGGGTCCACGCCGGGCAGGCGGGCGATGGCGGCGGGGAACTCCTCGTCGAGGGTCCGGCCCAGCCAGGAGGCGGGGAGCTTGGCCGTCTCGACGCAGGTCACCACGGCGCGGGCGCCCGAGGCCACGAACTCCTCGAGCAAGGCGGCAGGCGGCTCGCCCCAGAGGGGGTCGAGGTGCTCGAGGCCCGCGGCGCGCACCCGCTCCTCGAACCAGGCGCGCACGTCGGCCAGGTGAATGTTGCCGAACACCACGCCCGCATGTCCCGACTCGGCGAGCCGGCGCAGGGCCTGGGTGAAGGTGTCCTCGTACCGATCGGCGGTGGTGGGGTGCTGGTGGAGCCGCAGGCCCAGGGCGAAGGCCTGGGCCGCGATCAGCTCGTGGCGGGTGGCGTGGAAGCGGACCCGGCCGGTAGGCTGGTCGTAGATGTTCACCAGCGTCGCGATGCCGAGGCCGCGGCGGCGGGCGCGGGAGAGGGCGAGGTAGGAGTCCTTGCCGCCGGACCACATGACGGCGTACGGAGGCGTGGTGGGCGGCGCGTTGCCGGGGATGTTCAGGGCGCCAGGGCGTGGGGGAGCAAGGCGCCGCGCATCTCCTCGGCGGTCTGCCAGCGATCCTCGCGCGCCTTGGCGAGGGCGCGGTGGATGACAGCGGCGACCTCGCGCGGGACGTCTCGCCGCAGGGCGCGGAGGTCGGGAGGCGGGTGGTGCTGGTGCATGTCGAGCACCGCGGCGGCGCTGGGCGAGGAGAACGGGGGCCGGCCGGCGATGGCCTCGAACAGCACCACGCCCAGCGAGTAGAGGTCGGTGCGGCCGTCCACCTCGAGGGCCCCCGCCGCCTGCTCCGGACTCATGTACTCCTCCGTCCCCACCACGAACCCGCTCCGGGTCAGCCGGTCCTCCCCCGACCGCGCGATGGCCCGCGCGATGCCGAGATCCACCAGTACCGCCCCCCGGGGGGACAGCACGATGTTGTCCGGCTTGATGTCCCGGTGGGCCACGCCGTGCTGGTGCGCGTGGGCCAGCGCCTCGAGCACTTCCACGCCGAGGCGGACGGCGGGCTCGACCGCGAGGAGGCGGTCGCGCCGCAGGGTCTGCCGCAGGCTTTCTCCCTCGACGTACGGCATGACGTACCAGAGCAGGTAGTCGGTCTCCCCCGAGTCGAGCAGGGGAGCGATGCGGGGGTGGTGGAGTTGTGCGGCGTAGCGGATTTCCCGGAGAAAGCGGTCCGCCGCCACCGAGACCGTCAGTTCGGGGTGGAGCACCTTGATGGCGACCTTCCGCCCGGACCCGTCGTACGCCCCGAAGATGGACGCGTTGCCCCCGCGGCCGATGGCGGTGATCACCGTGTACCGGTCGCCCAGCGCCTGCCGCACCCGCTCGATGAGGTCCCGTCCCCGGCCCCCCACGCGGACCTCCTTACGCCGTCGCGCGACGGCTCCGTCCCACGCTCCCGCTCGGGGTCGCTCGCCGTTACAGCGTCAACCAGCACCACTCCCGGGTGAGTGGCGTCTTGTTCATCTGCACCCCCCGCTCCCGGGTGATGAGGAGGTTGTTGGAGTGGTTGTACCCGTACCCGCCCTCGGGGTCGTAGAGCCCCGGTTCGTTCGAGAACATCATTCCCTCGGCCAGCACGGTGGCGTCACCCAGAGCGATGTAGGGCTTTTGATGTCCTTCCATGCCGGCGCCGTGAGCCGGGCGGTGGTAGATGAAGCGTTCCAGGCCGGCGCGCCGGGCGATCTCGTGCACCCGGCTCGCGACCGCGCGGCACTCGGTGCCCGCTTTCGAGTACTCCTGCTGGGCCAGCGTCATCTCGGTGTGCACCTCCCACAGCTTCCGCTGGGCCTCGGTCATCGGCGCGATGTGACAGGCCCGGTAGCCCTCCCCGCCGTAGCCGCCGATCCGCACCATGATGCCGGAGAACTGAATGGCGTCGCCCCGCTTGATCCTGGAGTGAAAGAACTGGTTGGGGTGGGGATAGGCCGTGCCCACGCCGGTGCGGCACCCCACGTTGATCGAGACCCCGACGGCGCTATGGGGTCGGCCGTCGCGGGGGATGTCCTTCAGCACTAGTTCGGTACCGTAGGCTTCGGCGGCGTGGCGCACGTCGAAGTCGGTGGCGTCGGTGCCCCGCTCCAGCACATAGCGGCGGCAGAACTCGAGGATCCGGTCGTGGTAGTCGATGGCCCGCTGGGTGAGCGCGATCTCTTCGGGCGTCTTGAGGATCCGCATCCCCAGCGGCAGGTCGGCCGCGGCGCGAAAGCTGGCGCGGGGGAGGGTTTCCCGGAAGCGTCGCAGCGCGCTCTCGGGGGCGTCCCAATCGAGGCCGATGGTCTTGTTGCCGAACCCGCGCCGGTCCAGACCCCGGAGCATCCAGGCCCACAAGTCCACGGTCCCGCGCGGATCCGTGACGGGCCCCGTGCGCGGGTCGTTGTTCCGCTCGGCGTGGGGGTAGTCGAAGTAGTACTCGGCGTCCCGGATCCACCAGGTGGCCACGAGATCGCGGTCGAGGCCCGGGACGAAGAGCGCGGGGTCGCCCGTGGCCGGGACCCAGAGCGCCTCGGGGCGCTCGGTCTGCGAGTGGAAGTAGCCCGAGAGGTAGAGGATGTTCCACTGGTCCTTGCACAGCATGCCGTCGAGCCCCGCCGCGCCGAGGGCCTGCTGGAAGCGGGCGACAGTGGCGCGGTACCAGGCGATGGGGAGGCGGTCGGGGACGTCCTGAAGTCCCGTGTCCGGGTCGCGGCCCGGCCGGGTCCACCACCAGGGGACGGCGCCGATGGCGTCGGTGGCGGGGGCCAGGGCGGCGGCGGAGGCCAGGAGCGAGCTGCGGACGAAGTCGCGGCGGGTGGGCATCGAGATCGGCTCCGGGTGCCGGGGTGCGGGGATGCCAGTAACAATAGGCGTCGGGGGGCCGCGCGGCCATGTTGCCGAAGCACACGGCGGCCCCCGGGGGGCCGCCGTGAATCCGTCCGCTCCCAGGTTGGCCGTCAGGGGATGACGGCCGCCCCACCTTCGATCCTCACGTGGACGCCCTGCCGGCGGAACGTATCGAGGGGCGGGGTGGTACCCTCGGTCTGGCTCACCGGGCAGCCGGGATCGCCGGTCGGCAGGGAACCGGGCACGGCGTAGAACACCTCCGCGCCCGCCGGCCCCTCGGTCTGGGCGAGGGTGAAGGTCACGGTGCTCCCCTGCGTCACGGCCGGGGACCGGAAGGTGAAGGCGGTCGCGACGTTGGCCTGATCGTCGGCGCTCAGGGCGACGGTCGCGGTGGCGACGCCGAGGACGGACCCGTCGTACGTGCCGCTGCGGGCCGTGAGGGAGAAGGTGTAGGTTCCGGCGGTCCGCGCCGAGAGATACAGCGTGACCCGGTCAAGGCGGGTGCCCGGGAAACGCGCGACGTAGAATCCCTGGCCGATGAGGTCGCCGCCGGTGCCGACGCCGCAGTCGATGAGCGTCACCGGGACGTGCCCGGTGACGGTGAGGGTGCGCGGGCTGTTGTCCACGAACGGGGTCGAGACCCGCAGCGTGTTGGCGCCGCCCTCCGGGCCCAGAGTCCACGGGACGCTGGCGTACCCCTCGAGGTCGGTGGGGATGGTGACGATGTCGAGCTCGCCGGCCACGTGACCGCCGCCCTGATCGACCGCAAAGGTCACGTCGGTCCCGGCGACGGGGTGCTCGGTCTCGTGCAGATTCACCACGCGAACCCGCGCCGTGATCGTGGCGCCCACCACGGCCCCGCCCCCGTCGCCCTCGACGATTCGCAGGGTCGCGGGGCGGGCCCAGCCGATGTTGCTGAAGGACTCGGTCTCACCGCCGAGCCCCAGGTTGACGAGGGTGGCGTGCGCCGGGCGCGGTGCCAGGAGCGACGTGAGGCCGCCGAGGAACCCGTCCCAGGCGCGGGTGGCGAACCGTCGCAGGTCGCGGAACGGCCCGGCGCCGATCGGCGCCTCGCCGCCGCCGGCGAACCCCTCACACGTGATGAGCAGGTCCGGCACGCTGGGGAGCGCCGTCGGCGCCTGGTCCGCGTCGGAGCTGAAGAGCTGCAAACTCTCGAACAGGGGGTCCTCGGGGTCCACCGCGAGGCAGACCTCCACCCGGACCGTATCGTTGAACCGACCGACGTCGGGGATGGTCCGGTAGTGGTAGCAGCCCTCGAACTGCTGGAGGTCGGTGGGGTGGCACGGGTTCTTGGGATCCGGGTTCACCCGCTCGATGACGACCGTGGCCTCGGTGAACGGCTCCCGCAGCCAGTCATTGCGGAAGGCGGCCGCGGCGAAACCCGTGTTGGTGACGACCTGCCCTCCCGCGTCGGTCACCACCTGCTCCGCGCAGTCGGCGTCATTGGTGCACAGCGATCCGTTCTCGATCCGGAACTTGATGGGGAGCGTGCGGCCGTCCACCAGGCCGATGTACTCGCCGGTGGCGACGCTCTTCAACTCCTTGCCGCTCGAGACCGGATCGACGTCGGCGAAGCCGAGCAGCTCCGTGCCGACCAGCACGCGGATGCGGTACGCCTTGGCGACATCGAGGTTGGATTCATCGGTGTGCCAGTTCACGATGTAGTGCTCATCGGCGGGGACGACGCGCACCTCGCTCGCCTCGAAGCGGCGCACGGGATCTCCGGCGACGCAGGCCACCGACCCGTCGCCCAGCGTTTCCAACTCGCACACCTCGACGGTCGGGCGGAGGTGGGCGTTGAAATCTCCGGGCTCGAAGTCCGGGTCGGCGCTGGGGTCGGGAAGCAGGGGGGGCAGAAAGAAAAAGTCGGGGTTGCCGTCGTGGGCGCCGTCGGACAGAGCGAACGCGGGCGGCCCGAAGGGCGGCGTGACGGCGTGGTCGGCCTGGCAGCCGAGGGCCAGCGTGAGCGCGGCTGCGAGCGGCAGTCGGGCGAGTCGAGGCATGCGAGGCAGCTCCTTCGAGAGGCAAGCGTTGAGAAGACGTCGGGGGACCGGGGAGCCTGGCCTCGCCGGTCCGGCGTGATGCCCGATTCTACGCGCGCGGGTGGTGGCCGCAAGTCGCCGCCGCGCCGGTCCGCAACGATCCCGGCCATGCCGGGGTGCGCGTTCTGTCGGTTTTAAGGGTTCAGGGTCTTGTCTCCACCACGCTGCGGAATCCCGGGTCGTCGCGGAGGGCCCGCCACCACCAGTGCACGTCGTCGCCGCTCCGAAACTGGTGCTCCGGGTTCGCCGCCACGCAACGCCGCACCAGGTCGAGGGCCCGCTCTCGCTGGTTCAGGACGGCGCGCATCGCCGCTTCGAGACAGAGGAGGGACTGGCGAGGGTCGAGCTCGGGTGCCGGTCGGGCGCGCGCGAACACGCGATCGGCGCTGTCACCGCGCCCCGAGCGGCCGATGACGGTGGCCACGGCGATCCGAGCGCGGCGGCTCTGGATCTCTCGTTGTGCCGGGGGCACGAGGCTGTCGAACTCGGCGGCGAGGCGCCAGGCGAAATCCACGTCGGGCGGCTCGGCCGGCGTGGTCATGAGCCACAGCCGGCATTCGGTGAACCGGAAGTTCCCCGGGAACCGCCGGTATCCCTCGTCGCACCAGCGCCGAGCCTGGGCGAACTGGGCGAGATCGTACGACCCCAGAAACAGACGCCAGAGAATGTCGGGCGCGACGGCCAGGTAGGCGTCCTCCTCATACGCCCGGCGGGCGGCGAGCACCGCCGCGGCCACGTCTCCCACCTGGTGCTGGTAGTACAGGTGGCTGAGCGTGCTGAAGGCGCTGGCCAGCGAGGGATCGAGTTCCACGGCCCGCTCGAGGTCGGCTCGGGCGGCGGCGAGCAGGGAGTCGGCCCCCGCGGGATCGGTCGGGCGGAGCGAGATCCACCGCGTATACCGAAGCGTGCCGCGCAGCTCCAGCGCCGGCGCGTCGTTCGGCGCGATGCGGAGCGCCCGCTCGGCGTGCTCCAGACCGGTGACGATGTGGCCTTCGGCCTCGGCGGGCTCCCGGAGGGAGAGGCGCGCCAGCCGGTAAGCGATCCGGCCGCGGGCGAGGACGGGCTCGACCCACTGGGGGTCGAAGCGCTCGGCCGCGGCGAGGAGGGAGTCGGCCCGCGCCAGCGCCGCCAGGGCGCCCGCGGGCCGACCGGCCGCCAACCCGGCCTCGGCTTCTTTGCGAGCCTTTTCGGCGCGCTGCACCAGGGTCCAGGCCTCGATGCTTCGGGTGCCGGCGCGCTGCTCGGCGAGCCGGATCTCCTCCCCCAGCCACTCCCGGAGGGCGAAGGCCGCCTGCCGCGCCACCGAGTCCCGGATGGTCAGCGCCTCGGCGGCGGGCAACTCGATGCTCTCGCGCCGAAAATCGGCCCCGCTCGAACCGTCCACCAGCCGGAACGTCACCCGCACCCGCTGCCCGACCGGTTCCACGCTCCCTTCGACCAGGGTGCCCGCCCCGAGGGCG
>DATLXT010000135.1:0-8565 GCA_035575475.1 Gemmatimonadales bacterium
GGAGGCGGATACTGGCTCGGCCGCCGCGCGCTCCAGCTGGCCGCCCGGGCCTACGACGGCCGGGAGGAGAACTCCACCCTGCTGGCGCGCCTGCTCGCCGCCCTCACCCTGGCGGACTTCGACGACCTGGTGCGCTGGTCGGTCAGCGCGTCGCCCGCGCAGATCGCGGCCCTCGCGCCCCAGCTCCTCGCCGCGGCGCGCGACGGCGAGCCGGTGGCGCGGCGGGTCGTGGAGGAGGCGGCGGCCGAACTCACCACCCTGGTCACGGCGTTGCTGCGGCATTTCCCGGGCGCCGAGCCCGTGCCCGTGGCGACCATGGGCGGATTGCTCGACCCCGACTCGCCCCTCACCGCGGCCCTCGGCCGCGCGCTCCGCGACCGGGCGCCGCGGGCCCGGTGGGTGGATCGGCCGGTCGATCCCCCCGCCGCGGCGCTGCGCCTGGCCGCGCGCTTACTGGAGGACCGATGAGAACCGCCGCGATCCTGGCTGTGCTCCTCGTAGTGGGCGCGCCGCCGCTCGCCGCGGCGGCGGCCGGCGACGGTGTGGCGCCGGTGGTACTCGCGCTGGCCGTCATCCTCGCCGCCGCCAAGCTGGGCGGCGACCTCGCCACCCGCATCGGTCAGCCCGCCGTGCTGGGCGAGCTGGTCATGGGCGTGGTGCTGGGCAACCTCGCTCTGGCCGGCATTCCCTGGTTCGAGGCGTTCCGCGCCAACGAGACGATCGCGATTCTGGCCGAGCTGGGCGTCCTGATCCTGCTCTTCGAAGTGGGACTGGAAGCCACCGTCCGCGACATGCTGAAGGTCGGCCTCCCCTCGTTGCTGGTCGCGGTCCTCGGAGTGGTGACCCCGTTCGCGCTCGGGTGGGGCGCGGGAATCCTGATGCTCCCCGACGAAAGCGAGTACGTCCACGCGTTCCTGGGCGCCACGCTGTGCGCCACCAGCGTCGGCATCACGGCGCGGGTGCTTCAGGACCTCGGGAAATCGCAGTCCCGCGAGGCGCGCGTCATCCTGGGCGCCGCCGTGATCGACGACGTGCTCGGGCTCATCATCCTCGCGGTCGTGGCGGGAGTCATCACGGCAGCCGATCGAGGCGGCTCGATTTCGCTGGGCGAGACCGGCCTCATCCTGGGCAAGGCCACCGTGTTCCTCGTGGGGGCGCTCGCCCTGGGCGTGGTGCTGTCCCCCCGACTCTTTCGGCTCGCGTCCGGCCTGCGGGGCCGGGGGGTCCTGCTCGCCACCGCCCTGGTCTTCTGTTTCGTGCTCGCCTATCTCTCGTCGGTGGTGGGCCTCGCGCCCATCGTGGGGGCCTACGCCGCCGGCTTGATTCTCGAGGACGTGCATTACCGCGAGTTCCGGGAGCGCGGCGAGCACAGCCTGGAGGAACTGATCCAGCCGGTCGCCTCGGTCCTGGTGCCGGTGTTCTTCGTCTTGATGGGGATGCGCGTCGAGCTCACCGCCTTCGCCCAGCCCGGCGTGCTCGGGTTCGCGGCCCTGCTCACCCTGGCGGCCATCCTGGGGAAGCAGGCCTGCTCGCTGGGCGCGATCGGCGGCGGCCTGGATCGCCTTTCGATCGGCATCGGCATGATCCCGCGAGGCGAGGTGGGGCTCATCTTCGCGAGCATCGGGATGAGCCTGACCATCGGGGGGGAACCCGTGGTCAGCCAGGCGATCTATTCCGCCGTCGTGATCATGGTGATCGTCACCACCATGGCCACGCCACCGGCCCTCAAGTGGAGCCTGGCCCGCGGCGAGCGGCGGCGCGCGAGCCCCGAGGCGCGCTGAGCCCGTGCCGCTCTCGACCAAGATCCTGATCGGGCTCGGGGCCGGCACGGCCACCGGGCTCCTGGCCAAGCTGGGCGGGTTCGATTGGCTGGAAGCGGCGCTGGCGTTCCTGGAGCCCCTGGGGACCGCCTTCATTCGCCTCATCACCATGGTGGTGATTCCCCTGGTGGTCGCCAGCCTGCTCGTCGGCACGGCGTCCCTGGGCGACCTCCGGAAGCTGGGCCGCATGGGCGGCAAGACCATCGGCTACTACCTCGTCACCACCGCCCTCGCGGTGACGATGGGGATCGCCGTTGCGAACGCGGTGCGCCCGGGCGCGCGGATCGACCCGGACACCCGCGACCGGCTGGCCGCCGAGGCCCGGCTGCGGGTCGGCGAGGCCCCCGCCATCGCGCAGCCCTCGGTGAAGGACATGTTGCTCGACGTGATCCCCCGAAACCCCTTGAAAGCCGCGGCGGACTTCGAGCTCCTGCCCCTGATCTTCTTCACCGTCGTGTTCGGTGCCGCGGTGAGCCTCCTCCAGCCCGAGCGCAAACGCGCGGTGGTCACCTTCTTCCAAGGGGTGAACGACGCCTCGGTCACGATCATCGGCTGGGTCATGCAGCTCGCCCCCTACGCCGTGTTCGTCCTGCTCGCGGCGGTGGTGGCGAGGTTCGGGCTGGATCTCCTGCGGAGCCTCTTGATCTACGCCGCGACCGTGGCGCTGGGCCTGGCGCTCCACGGGCTCGGCACGCTGGCGCTTCTGGTGCGCCTGGCGGCGCGCCTCAATCCGGTGACCTTCTACCGGCGCATCGCCGAGGCTCCCCTGGTGGCCTTCTCGACCTCCTCCTCCAGCGCCACGCTCCCCGTCACCATGGAGACCGCGGAGCGCCGCCTGGGCCTCCCCCGGTCGGTGTCGAGCTTCGTGCTGCCGCTCGGGGCCACGATCAACATGGACGGGACCGCGCTCTATCAGGCCGTGGCCACCATGTTCATCGCCCAGATCTATGGCGTGCCCCTCGACCTCGGCGCGCAGCTCACCATCGTCCTCACCGCCACGCTCGCCTCCATCGGCGCCGCCGGGGTGCCCAGCGCCGGCATCATCACGCTGGTCATCGTGCTCAACGCCGTGGGACTCGGCGCGCAGGTGGGACCGGGCATCGCCCTGATTCTGGGCGTGGACCGGATCCTGGACATGCTTCGGACCGCGGTGAATGTGACGGGAGACCTCTCCTGCGCCGCCTTCGTGTCCCGGTCGGAAGGCTCGCCCGCCCCCGCCTGACGGCTACGTCGTCACGGCCTTCGGATCCCAGTCGCTCTCGGTCCGGGCCACGTAGGCCGCGGCCGTGAGATCCCCGGTGACGTTGAGGACCGTGCGGGACATGTCCAGGATCCGGTCCACGCCGAGGATCACCGCGATGGCCTCCGGGGGCACGCCCACCATCGCCAGGACCACCATGATCAGCGGCAGCGATCCGCCCGGGACCCCGGCCGCGCCGATCGCCGTGATCACGCTCATGATGACCACGATCACCTGCTGGTCGAGGGTCAGCCCGATGCCGAAGACCTGCGCCAGGAACAGCACGGTCACGCCCTCGTAGAGCGACGTCCCGTTCATGTTCATGGTGGCGCCCAGGGGGAGCACGAAGCCGGCGATCTTCGGCGGGATCTTCAGCTCGCGCTCGGCGACCGCGATGTTGGTGGGGAGGGTGGCGTTGCTCGAGCTGGTCGAGAACGCCGTGACCACGCTGGTCCAGGCCCGCTTCCAGAAGACGCCGGGCCGCAGGCCCCCGAACACCCGCACCAGGAGGGAAAGCCCCACCGACGCGTAAACCAGCAGGCCCGCGAGCACCACCGCGACGTACTTGCCCAGCTGGACCAGGAGATCCCAGCCGAAGCGCGAGGTGACGACGAAGATCAGTCCGAAGACGCCGTAGGGGGCGAGCTTCATGGCGATGTCGATCACCTTGACGATCGCCTCCCCCAGCGCCTCGAGCACGCGGATCAGGGGCCGGGCCTTCTCGTCCGGGATGAGCGTCAGCGCCGCGCCGAAGACGACGGCGAAGAAGATGATCCCCAGCATGTCCATCCCCGCGGCCGCCTGGACCGGGTTCCGCGGCACGATGTTCACGAACAGGTCCACCCCGAACCGGGTCACCCCCGCCGCCTGCATCCCCTCGGCCTGCGTCCGGTAGGTCTCCATCAGCTGGGCGCGCACGTCGGGCGACAGCCCCTCGCCCGGCCGCACCAGGTTCACCAGGGCGAGGCCGAGGATCGCCGAGAGCGCCGTGGACATGACGAAGTAGGCGAGGGTGCGGCCCCCCACGCGCCCCACCTTCCGCAGGTCGCCCAACCCCGCGACGCCCAGGGTGATGGACGCGAAGACCAGCGGGACCACGGTCATCAGCAGCATCCGCAGGAAGATCTGCCCCACCGGGCCGGCGACGTTGTCGCCCACCCAGGTCACCCAGCCCGCCCCCGCGGCCAGGGTGTTGGCCGAGACCCCGGCGGCGGCGCCGAGCACCAGCCCCAGGACGATCCGGGTGTGGAGCTTCAGGCGCCGCCCCCCGCCGCGCGGAGGCGGCTCCGGCGGTAGCCGTAGAACAGGTAGATCAGGAGCCCGGCCGCGAGCCAGAGCAGAAACCGGAGCCAGGTGATCCACGGCAACTGGAGCATCAGGTAGAGGCAGGCGCCGATGGCGATGAGCGGCGTCCAGGGCATCCACGGGGTCCGGAAGGGGCGCGGGCGGTTCGGCTCCCGACGCCAGAGCACCAGCACCCCGGCCGCGACCAGCACGAAGGCGAACAGGGTGCCGATGTTGGTCAGTTCCACCACCTCGTTGATGTTGGCGAACGCCGCGAACACTCCCACGAACACGCCCGTCAGGATGGTGGTCACATGGGGCGTCCGGAAGCGCGGGTGCACTTTGGCCGCCCAGGGCGGGAGCAGGCCGTCCCGCGCCATGGAGAAGAAGATCCGCGGCTGGCCGAGCTGGAAGACCAGGAGCACCGAGGTCATGGCGAAGACCGCGCCCAGCGCGATCACGAATCGCGCCGCTCCCACCAGCCGGGGGGACCCGCCCGAGAGCTCGAGCGCCGTGAGCATCGGCTCCGCCGTGCCCAGCCGGCTCCAGGGCGCCATCCCCGTCATCACCAGGGCGACGAGAACGTACAGCCCGGTCGTGAGCACGAGACTCATGATGATCCCGAAGGGCATGTCCTTCTTGGGGTCGCGGGTCTCCTCGGCGGCGGTGGACACGGCGTCGAAACCGATGTAGGCGAAGAAGATGATCGCCGCCGCCGCGCCGATGCCCTTGAACCCGTTGGGCGCGAACCCGCCGTGGGCGGTGAAGTTCTCCGGCCGCACGAAGAACGCTCCCACGCCCACGAAGAAGAGCACGACGGCCACCTTGAGGAGCACCATCAGCGTGTTGGTGGTAGCCGACTCCCGAATGCCGTACACCAGGACCGCGGTGATCAGCGCCACGATCGCCACGGCGGGGACGTTGAGGATGATCGGGACCCCGAAGATCCGCGGCGCATCGGCCACGGCCGTGGCGAGGTGGACCGAGGTCGGATCGGTCGCGCCCCCCGCCACCGCGGCCGCCGCCTGAAAGGCGGACCGGTAGTCGATGCTCAGCCAGGCGGGCAAGTGCACGCCCAGGTACCCCAGGAGCTCGCGGAAGTGGCCCGCCCACGAAATCGCGACGGCGATGTTGCCCACCGCGTACTCGATGATGAGATCCCACCCGATGATCCACGCCACCAACTCGCCCAGCGAGGCGTAGGCATAGGTGTAGGCCGACCCGGAGACCGGGACCATGGCCGCGAACTCCGCGTAGCAGAGAGCCGCAAAGCCGCAGGTCACGGCCGTGAGTAGGAAGGAGAGCACGATCGCGGGGCCAGCCCCCAGGCGTCCCACGGCGGGATCGCCCGCGATCGCCGACCCGGTGGACGCGAAGATTCCGGCGCCCACCAGCGCGCCGATGCCGAGCGCCGTGAGATCCCATTTCCCGAGCGCTCGCTTGAGACCGCTGCGCTCGGTCGCGTCGGTCAGCAGCTGGTCGACGGACTTCCGGGCGAAGAATTGGCGCATGCGTCCTCGGCCGCGGGGTTCAGCGGCGCACCGCCTCCCCGGTCCCGTTCACACAAAGAGCGGTGCCAGCACCAGCGTCACCGTACTCAACAGCTTGATCAGCACGTGCAGCGACGGGCCGGCGGTGTCTTTGAAGGGGTCGCCCACGGTATCGCCGACCACCCCCGCCTTGTGCGCCGGGCTGCCCTTCCCGCCGTACTCTCCCGCTTCGATGAACTTCTTGGCGTTATCCCAGGCCCCGCCGCCGTTGTTGAGCAGGGTGGCGAGCAGGATGCCCCCGATCGTGCCTACCATGAGCAGGGCCGCGACCGCTTCGGCGCCCACGTGGAGCAGCTTGAAGCCGAGCCCGACGGCCACCGGCATCCCCACCGCCAGGAGCCCGGGCGCGACCATCTCCTTCAGCGCCCCCACCGTCACCAGGTCCACGGCGCGCCCGTAGTCCGGCTTGGAGGTGCCGGCGAGGATGCCCGGATCGGCGGCGAACTGGCGTCGCACCTCCTGAATCACGTTCACGGCCGCCTTGGTGACCGCGTTGATGGCCAGCGCCGAAAACCAGAAGACCAGCATGGCCCCGAGGAGGCCGCCGACGAACACCTCGGGTTTGGCGATATCCACCGCCGCGAGCGGCGAGCCCAGCAGGCGGACCTCGTCGAGGTAGGCCGAGAACAGCAGGAACGCGGCCAGCGCCGCCGAGCCGATCGCATACCCCTTGGTGAGAGCCTTGGTGGTGTTGCCCACCGCGTCGAGCCGGTCGGTGCGCCGGCGGATGTCTTCCGGCTGGTGCGACATCTCGATCACGCCGCCCGCGTTGTCCGTGATGGGCCCGAACGTGTCCATCGCCAGGATGTACGCCGCGGTGCCCAGCATGCCCATCGTCGCCACCGCGGTGCCGAAGAGCCCCGCGTGCTCCAGCCCGCTCGAGGCCCCCAGCTTGTACGACCCGATGATCGCCGCCGCGATGGTGAACGTCGGCAGCGCCGTGCACTCCAGCGCCACCGCGAACCCCGCGATGATGTTCGTCGCGGGGCCGGTCACCGAGGCCGCCGCGATGGACTTCACCGGCCGGTACCGGTACTCGGTGTAGTACTGGGTGATGTACACGAAGGCCACCGAGGTGGCGATCCCGATCACGCCGCAGAGGAAGAAGTGCCACCAGGCGTCGGGAGCGGCGGCCGGGTTGAGCAGCCACCAGGTCCCCGCCCCGAACCCGAGAGCCGCGAGCACCGCCGTCACCCAGTAGCCGCGGTTCAGCGCGTTCATGGGATCTTCGTCCTCTCGCGCGCGCACCACCAGGATCCCGATGATCGAGGCCACCAGCCCGAAGGCCCGGACCACGAGGGGGAAGAGCATGAGCCCCACCACCGCTCCCGGCCCGAACGCGCTCGGGTTGGAAAGCCCCAGCGTGGCCCCCAGGATCATGGCTCCGATGTTCTCGGCCGCCGTGGACTCGAACAGGTCCGCGCCGCGCCCGGCGCAATCCCCCACGTTGTCTCCCACGAGATCGGCGATGACGGCCGGGTTTCGCGGGTCGTCCTCCGGGATCCCGGCCTCGACCTTGCCCACCAGGTCGGCGCCCACGTCGGCCGCCTTGGTGTAGATGCCGCCCCCCAGCTGGGCGAACAGCGCCACGAACGAGGCGCCGAACCCGTACCCCACGATCAGGATCGGGATTTGCGTCGGCGCGAATCCCAGCGCATCGAGCCCGGCGTACAGTCCACCCACGCCCAGCAGGCTCATCGCCACCACGAACAACCCGCTCACCGCACCGCCCCGAAGGGCGATCCGCAGCGCCCGGTCGAGACTCGACCGCGCCGCGCTGGCGGTCCGGATGTTCGCCCGCACCGCCACGTACATCCCGATCACCCCGGCCGTACCGGAGCAGACCGCGCCGAAGAGAAACGACAGCGTCGTGGTCAGGGCCAGGATGGGAGCGGACGGCTCGTTGGCGTGGGGCTCCCGGAAGAAGGCGTAGAGAACGTAGATGAGGAGACCGAGGCCGGCGCTGAGCAGTCCGATGGTACGGTACTGCCGGCGCAGAAAGGCTTCGGCGCCCTCCTGAATCGCGTCCGACACCAGCCGCATTTCGGGCGTGCCGGCGTCCTGGCTGAGCACCCAGCGGGCCAGCAGACCTGCCACCGCCAGGGCGGCCACACTCAGCCCCAGCACCAGCGCGATCAGCATAGATGGTGAACCCCGCGCGACCCGCCGTGCGGGTCCGAGTTATGGTGTGACGATGATCGTGACGACGCCCGGCACGGCACGCCCGTCCGGGGTGCGCGCCGGCGTGAACGTGTAGCTCCGCATCCGCTCCAGGAACTCCCGGCGGTACCGCTCGTCCCGGATGGGCGGACTCACTTCCACCCGCTCGATCCCCCCGTCGGCCGCGATCCACCACGTCACCCGATGGGGCCGGCCGCGTACCGCGCGCGGTACGCCGTCGAGCGGAGGCACGATGGCACCCCGCGGATCGGGGGGGAAAATGTAACCCCCCTCGCCGCCCGTTCCAGGGCCCCGCGCGCGCCCGGCCCCGGCGCCCGTGCCCCCACCGGTCCCGCCGCCCCCGCTCGCCCCGAGCGCGGGAGCGGCGGCGGCCACGGACAGCGGGCTCGTGAGGGGAGCGAGATCCAGAGCCAGCGGCTCGATCGGAGGGACGTCGGTCAGGACCACAGGTGGCACCGGCGGCAGGTCCACGGCCACTACCGCCGGGGCC
>DATLXT010000136.1:0-4749 GCA_035575475.1 Gemmatimonadales bacterium
CCGAGCTGGTGGCGGCCGCCCTGCCGCCCGAGCTGGCGGACCTCCGAGCCGATCTCGACGACGTCCGGGCCGCGGCGCGCAGCGGCGCCACCATGGTCCGGAAGCTGCTCGGCTTCAGCCGCCGGGCGGACCTCCGGCTCCAGCCGACCAACCTGGCGGACCTCGTCACCGACCTGTCCGGCCTCATGCGCCGCGTCTTCCCTGCCAGCATCGAGATCCAGCTCGCGGTGGACCCCGATCTGCCCGACGTGGTAGCCGACCCGGGCGCGGTCCAGCAGATCCTGCTCAATCTGCTGACCAATGCGCGGGACGCCATGCCGAACGGGGGCACGGTGCGTATCGAGACCGCGGTCCGGCCGGACGCGAACGTCGTCTGCTTGGCGGTTCGGGACAGCGGCGAGGGCATGGACGCCCGCACCAAAGCGAAGCTGTTCGAGCCGTTCTTCACCACCAAACCGCCCGGCAAAGGGACCGGCTTGGGCCTCTCGATGGTGCACGGGCTGGTGCTCCAGCACGGCGGGTCCATCGACGTCGAGAGCGAGCCGGGGTGTGGAACCACGGTCCGGATCTGCTTCCCGACGTGCCGCGAGCGGGCCGCTGCGGCGATCCCGGCGCCCGTCGACGCCGTCGCCGGCGGCACCGAGACGATCCTGGTCGTCGAAGACGAGGAGGTGCTCCGCCGGTCGGCGAAGCGAGCCCTCGAGCGCCTGGGGTACACCGTCCTCCTCGCGGCCGACGGCGTGGAGGCGCTGGATCTCTTTCGCGCCAACGCCCAGCGCATCGAGTTGGTGGTGGCGGACGGCGTGATGCCGCGAATGGGCGGGCGCGACCTGTATGCGGCCCTCCGACGCGAGGGCTCGACCGTCAAGTTCCTCCTGGCGAGCGGCTATGCCCTGCGGGAGAGCGGCGCGGCAGCCTCCGGCGTGGATCCCATTCCGTTCCTGCCGAAGCCGTGGACGCTCGCCGAACTGGGCCGGAAGGTGCGCGAGGTGCTCGACGAGCGAGCGCGGTTCGAAGCTCCGGCGCTCACTGACCTTTGAACGCCGCGGCCCGCTTTCCGAAGAACGCCGCCAGCCCCTCGGCGAAGTCGGGGGTCTCGGCGATGCGGGCCAGCTGCTCCAGCTCCTGGTCGAGGTGATAGTCCAGCTGGTCCACCCCGGCGGCCTGATGGATGAGCTGTTTGGCCACCGCGTAGGCCCGGGTGGGGCCCGCCGCGAGACGGCGCGCCACCTCGAGCACCCGCTCCTCGAAGGACTCCGTGGGAAAGACCTCGGTGACCAGGCCCAGCCGCTTGGCCTCGGCGGCGTCGAGCCGCGGATTCAAGAGTACCAGTTCCAGCGCCTTGCGGAGGCCCAGGAGCCGCGGGAGAAAGAAGGTCGAGCTTTCCGCGCCCGTGAGTCCAGTTTTGGGGTAGGCCCATTCGAAGCTCGCCCGCTCGGAGGCGTACACCAGATCGCATGCCATGGCGATGCCGAAGCCGCCCGCGGCCGCGACTCCGTCCACCGCGGCGATGAACGGTTTGGGGGCGCGCTTGATCTCGGAGATGGCGGAGTGCAGGTACTCGAGGATCTGTTTGAAGCTCTCGCCGTACCCCTGCTCCGGGGCCACGCCGTCGGGCTGGAGATACCCGAACTCGGTACGGTCGCCCTTCTCCCGGATGTACTTCAGGTCGGCGCCGCTACAGAACACGCCGCCCTCTCCCCGAATCACCACGGCGCGGACGTCGTCGGCGCGTGCCATCTGCAGCCCCGCCTTGCGGAACTGCTGGGCCGTGACCACGTCCATCGCATTGAAGCGCTCCCGCCGCGCGATGGTGATGATGCCGACGGCGCCGTCGCGGGTGATCCGGATGGGCGGCGTCACGAGCGTGCGGCCTCCGGCACCGGTTCCATCCCGCCCCGTCCTCCCTCCTCCTGACCCGCCTCCGCGAACCGCGCGATCACCTGGGCCAGCATCGGTCCCCAGGCCGTGCGCATCATCCACTCCCGCTGGGCGTAGGCGTAGGCCTTGAGGATGTCGATCGCCCCCAGGCGCCGGGCGTCGGCCACCAGCCGGTGCACCGGAAACGCCTCGGAGCGCAGGAGGATCGGGCCCCCGTCCACCTCGGGAGTCACGACGTGCACCGTGGACCGGGTCTCCGGTTCCCCCGCGAGCACGGCGTCACGAGTCGAGCGGAGCCCCCGGTATTTGGGACGGCCGTCCGGCCTCGTCGTGGCCAGGTCGCTGTCGTGAATGTTGATCACCCGCCCGGGATACGCGTCCAGAACCGCGGGCGTGAGGATGTGGAGGTAACCGCACAGCACCACCAGGTCCGGCCGGAACGGCTCCAGGACCCGGAGCAGCTCCCGATCGTAGTCACGCCGCAGCTCCAGGTCCGTGAGCCGGGCGCCCCGCGCGGCGTAGAACGCGCGGATATCGTGCACCCGGGTGGGCACCCCGGCCGCCGCGAAGCGCCCGAGATCGGCGTTGCCGGGGTCGCTGGCTACGAAGACGACGAGCTCGTAGGCCCGGCCCCGGCCGGGGTCGCGGTGCAGGAGGTACTCGGCACCCGGCGCGCGGAGGGACGAGATCATCGCCACTCGCACCCGCCGGGGCCCGTCTCGCCGGGTGTCCGCCGGCTTCAGCATATCCGCGGCAGCGGCTCGCCTTCCGGTTCCTGGAGCAGCCGCCGCCCCAGCCCGGTGTCCAGCACCAGCCGTCCCGGGTGCTCGGCGAAGCACTCGCCGATGATCGCGGCCTCGCGCCCCAGCGGATGGGCGCGGAGAGCGCCGAGCACCGCCGCCGCGGCGTCGGGCCGCACGCCCAGGATGGCTTTGCCCTCGTTGGCGATGTGGAAGGGATCGAGCCCCAGCATCTCGGCGGCGGCGCGGACCTGGGAGGTGATCGGCACGGCCGGCTCGTGCACCACGATCCCCACCTTGCTCTTCTCGGCCATCTCGTGGAGCGCGCTGGCGACCCCCCCGCGGGTGGGGTCCTTCATGGCGCTCACCCCGCCGTTCCCGGCGGCCAGGGCCAGCCGGATCAGCCCGTTGAGCGGGGCCACGTCGGAGCGCAGCTCGCCCTCCAGCGCCAGATGGTGACGCCGGGCCATGAGCGCGACGCCGTGATCGCCGATGGACCCGGTCAGGATCAGTTTGTCGCCCGGTCGAAGCCCGGCGTCGGGCACCACGGTCCGGGTGAGCGCCACGCCCGTGGTGTTGATGACGATCCCGTCCAGCTCGCCGCGTCCCATGACCTTGGTGTCGCCCGTGACGATGGTGACGCCGGCCTCGCGCGCGGTGTCGAGCATGGAGCGCTGGAGCCGTGCGAGATCGCTCCTGCGGAAGCCCTCTTCGATGATCACCGCGCAGGTGAGGCCCAGCGGCTCCGTGGCGCCCATGACGGCCAGATCGTTCACCGTCCCGGCGATGGCCAGCCGGCCCAGGTCCCCGCCCGGGAAGAAGATGGGATGCACCACGTGCGAGTCCGTGGTCACGACCAGCCACTGGTCGCCCACCGGGAGCGCCGCCCCGTCGTCCATCGCCGCCAGGCCGATCCCCTCCACCGGCAGGTCCACGAAGCCGGCGGCCAGGGTCTCGGCGATGAGGCGCCGCATGGCCCGTCCGCCGGCGCCGTGCTTCAGCCCGACCAGCTCGTCCGGTGCGGCCGCGGAGTCGGGCTTCAGCGTGGCGCTCATAGATCGGGGTGCCCTCCGTATTGATACCAGATCTTGCAGGTCCCCTCGCTCGACACCATGCAGGCGCCCACCGGGCTCTCGGGGACGCACTCCTTGCCGAACAGCGGGCAGCGGCTGGGCGTGGCGATGCCCGCCATGATGTCGCCGCAGATGCACGCCTGGGTCAGCCGGGACGGCGCGTGGGTCCACAGGCGCCGCACGTCGATGGGGTAACGCTTCCGGGCGTCCACGCGGGCGAATTCGTCGCGGAGCCGGAGATTCCCGTTGGGGACGTGGGCGATGCCGCGCCAGCGTCCGCCCACCGTGCGGAACACCCGCCAGAGCTGGGCCTGCGCGTTCCGGTTGCCCTCGGGGGTGACGCACCGCGGATACAGATTCGCCACCGCGGGCGTGCCGTCGCGCACCAGCTCCACCAGCTTGAGGAGCCCGGCCAGGATGTCGAGCGGCTCGAACCCCGCGACCACCACCGGGATCCGGTGCCGCTCCACGAACCGCTCGAAGATGGCGGACCCGGTGATCGTGGCGGCGTGACCGGCGGCGAGGAAGCCCTCCACGCGGGTCTCGGGCATTTCGGCCACGATCTCCATCACCGGGGGGATGTACTTGTGGGCCGACAGGACCAAGAAGTTGGGCGGTACCTCGCTCAGTACCACGGCCGCCGTGGCCACGGCCGTGGTCTCGAACCCGCTGGCGAAGAACACCACGTCATCGGTCGTGTCCCGAGCCAGCTCCACCGCCTGCGCCGCGCTGTAGACGACCTCGATCCGGGCCCCTTCGGCCTGGACGTCGGCCAACGACTTGGCGGTCCCCGGGACCTTCAGCATATCGCCATAGGTCGCGATGATCTTCCCGTCTTGCGCCAGCACCACCGCCTCATCCACCTCCGGGAGGTCGGTCACGCACACCGGGCACCCCGGCCCCATGATGACGTTCAGACCCTTGGGGAGCACGGCCCGCAGGCCGAATTTGGCGATGGACTGCTCGTGACTGCCGCAGACGTGCATCACGGACACCGGCTCGCGGCCGATCTCGGCCGTCACCCGCGCCAGCGCCCGGCTCAGCTCCCGCGCCTT
>DATLXT010000137.1:0-9114 GCA_035575475.1 Gemmatimonadales bacterium
GCGGGGGGCCCTGACCGGCGCTCCCCCCGCTCCCCCCGCTCCCCCCGCTCCTCCCAATACTACGGCCGCACCACCTGGCCGCGGATTTCGCCGCCGGGATTGGCGCTGGTGTGGACGTTGACGTAGGCCTGCCGGTTCCGCAGCAGGACGACCAGCGAGTCGAACGAGATCCCCGCGACGTTGGTGGCGCTTCCCGCGACCAGCACCCCGTTCACGGTTCCCGTGGCGCACGCGGGCGAGCTGCCGGCCCCGCAGAGGTTGACGCGCACGCCCGCCGTCCCGCCGGTGTCGGCGGGTCCGTGGATGTGCGCGGCGGTGACGTTGCTGATGTTGGCGACGTCGATCCGGTAGAGCAGGGTAGGCCCGACGATCGAGATGGTCGCGCTACCGGTGGCCGTGGTCGTCACGGGGTTCGGCCGCTCGGCCGCCCCGCTGAGCGCGGCGGTGAAGGTCTCGACCTCGGCCGGCCCGACTTCGTCCTCGCAGGCCTGTCCCACCAGGAACAGCGTGCTCAAGACACCTACGACGAAACGCGTCCGCATCGTTCCTCCAGGGCTGACGGTGAAAGAAACGCTAGGGGGTGGTCTCCTTTCTCGGTTCCGACCAGCGGGCTGACTCTATCCTTCCCGGGCCGCGGCCGCAATCCGGGCCAGGGCGGCCTCCCGGCCCACGACGTACAGCAGTTCGTTCACCGGTTCCGACACCGTGACGCCGGTCAGCGCGATCCGGATGGGCTGGAAGATCTTCCCGGCCGCCAGGCCCCGCTCCTCGGCGAGGGCGCGGAGCCGCTGCTCGATCGCCCGGGGCTCCCAGGGCACGTCGCGCAGGGCCGCCGCGGCGGCTTCGAGCGCGGCCCGAAAGCCGGCCGGATCCCGGGCGATCTCTTGCGCCGCTTTGTCGTCCCGCTCGACGAACCGGGGGTCGAGCCGCACCGCCACCTGGCGAGCCACGTCCAGCGTGGTGCGGGAGCGGGTTTTCACCGCCGCGATGGCGCGCAGGATCGCGTCGCGTCCGCCGTTCACTCCCAGCCTGGCGAGCTCGGGCGTGACCAGCTCGTAGAGCTCCTCGGCCGCGGTCATGGAGAGGTACTGGCCGTTCATCCAGTAGAGCTTGGTGAGGTCGAAGACCGCCGGCTTCTCGAGGATTCCCTCGAGGGTGAAGAGCGACACCATCTCCTCGAGCGACAGGATCTCGCGGTCGCCCCCGGGCGACCACCCCAGCAGGACCAGGAAGTTGCGCATGGCGGCGGGGAGAATGCCGAGATGCCGATAGTCGGCCACGGCGGTGGCCCCGTGGCGCTTGGAGAGCTTCTTGCCGTCGGGACCGTGGATCATCGGCACGTGGGCGAAGACCGGGGGCTCCCGGCCCAGCGCCCGGTAGACCGCGATCTGCTTGGGCGTGTTGGAGATGTGGTCGTCGCCCCGAATCACGTGGGTGATCCCCATGTCGAGGTCGTCCACCACCACGGCGAAGTTGTAGAGCGGGGTCCGGTCGGAGCGCAGGATCACGAAGTCCTTGATGTCCTCGCCGCGGAAGCTGATCCGTCCGTGGACCGCGTCCTCCCAGGCGATCTCGCCGGGCGGCACCCGCAGGCGGATGGCGCCCTCGTCGAGATAGGCCTGGCCCGAGGCCAGGAGCTGATCGGCCACTTCCTGGTGCCGCGCGAGTCGCGCGCCCTGGAACACCGGCTCCTCGTCCCAGTCGAGGCCGAGCCAGGTGAGCCCGTCGAGGATCACGCGGGTGTGCTCTTCGGACGAGCGTTCCCGGTCCGTGTCTTCGATGCGGAGCAGGAACTGGCCCCCGGTGTGCCGGGCGAAGAGCCAGTTGAAGAGGGCGGTGCGCGCACCGCCGACGTGCAGGTAGCCGGTCGGCGATGGGGCGAAACGGACGCGGACGCTCATGGCGGGAACGGAGAGGGGGGGATTCGAACCCCCGATAGGGCTTTTAGGCCCTATAACGGTTTAGCAAACCGCCGCCTTCGGCCACTCGGCCACCTCTCCCACGTTGCAGCGGTTCAACTTAAGCCCGGCCTCCTCGTGGCAGAAGGCCCCGACGATGCCGCAACTATGCCGTTGCGGCGGGCGCCCGTGCGAGTGGGGATGGAAGCGAGCGGGTGAGCTCCGTGCCGCCAGCCGCCGGCTCCAAATGCAGGTTGGGCCGCGTGCTCTCAAGGTGCCCCAAGTGAGAAGCCACTCCGACAAAGCGGCCGCTGCTGGCCGGCAGCGCTCGGCGACGCGACGCCGGCACACCGTCCCTCTCACTCACGGCTCCGTGAGCCCAGACAACCAGTGCAGAATGTTGAGCCCAAGTTGACGGTGGTCCGTATCGGGCCGGATCATATACGCCTCGGTGAACAGGGCCGCGGGGGCGGGGACCACGACTCGGCCGGCGCCGTACCGTAGCGCCACGCCTTGCGCTCGCCCAGCGGTGGCGACAACCGTGATTCGCGGATCTCGCCAGAACGCGAAGTCGTGGTAGATCCACTCATAGGCGGAGCTGCTGAGCCTCAAGAACGCGCTGCTCCCGGGTGGGCCCGCTAGCGACGCGGTGCCGTTCACCCGTACACGCCGAATTCGCTCCCCGTTGTTCCGACCATTCGTGATGGGATGGTCCACAAGGAGGCCGTTCTCCCGTGAATAGACAATTCATGCGCCGGCCGGGCTCGTCCGGGACGGCTGCTCACTGTTAAGACTATCGGCCGCGTGGGAGCGCTGGGCGCTCGCAGGATCAGAGGTCCTCCAATGACGGTCGTCGGCCGCCTAACGGGTCGCGGCCAAGCTGCGCCGCCTAGCTCTGCTTTTCACAAATGGAATTCTACCACACACAACGGGCGGCGTCAGCTTCGGCCGTATGTTAGGCTGCCAGCGGACGACCCTACTTCCTTTGATCGATAAGGACGTTGCTGAGCCGGCCGGACTCCGCGACCAGCCAAAAGACGGTGCTACGCGCGCCGGGCATCGTAGCGTGGAGGCACGGAATTGCTCGGAGCGTGTCTTGGCCGAAGCGAATAAGAGACTGGAGGCTGTCGCAGTCGAACCCTTCGGCTAAGGCAAGCCGCTTGGCTTTGTCGATCGGCGTGCCCCGTGGAGCGAAGGCGTAAACCCGCATGGCGAGCTCCGCTCGATCAGGCTCCGACCGACAATTCGCCAACAGCACGAGGGCCGTACCAGCGCTCACCAGGCGATTCATCAGCGGTGCGTAGTGGCAGCCTAACGGTGTGCGGCTACGCTACGGGCGCTCAGCCCGCGCGCCCGCCAGCTCCCGCCCGGCCGACGGAGTTGGCCGGGCCACAGGCGGGATTCTACCCTCCTTGGCCGCGCCCGCCAGCTCCGAGCGCGGGTTAGGCGGCAGCCCGGTGCTATTGAAAGCCTCGGACGAAGAGAACTCGGCCGGAGGAATCCAGTCGAACGTGGCCCCCACCTCCCTGAATCACGCCGGAGAGTGGCACCAGCACCATCTCGACGAAGTCGCTATCCCTGCGGAACTCGCGAACCGTGAGCGCAATCTCGGTGCGGCCCCCTCGATTGGCGTCGAGGGCGGCCTGGGCGAGGCGAACTAGCGCGGTGCTGTCCGGCGGAGCGGTCCGTGCTTGTGGCCTCGGTCCGCAGGAGGTGAATAGGATCAACAGAGCTGCCGGTATCCTCGCGCGCATTGGCCGCTGCCTAGCGAACCGCGCCTCAGCTGCGGCGCGACGCCGCGCCAGCGCTTGAGAAGAGACGGAACCTCGCCAGCGCACACACCGACGCTTCCTCTGTTCAGCGGGCGCTGCCAGCTGGAGGCGCTGGTTAGGCAGCGCCGCCACCTGCGACCCCCAGCACAATCGTTGGGCGCACAGATTTCGGGGTCTTCCGCAGAGACGGTACCGGACAGTCAATCCGGAAGCGCTCGGTCACTTCCGTTTCCCGTCCGGCGTGGCGGTGAGACCAGCGAATGGCGCCGGCGATGACCATGCGCGTCTGGGCCTCCTCGATGGACTCCACCCTGACATCCACAACCGACATCTGGCGAAGCCGGGATGGACCGTGTTGGGCCCACTGATCGAGGGTCAGGGCGAGACTGAGGGTAAGCAACGAACGTGAGAGTTCCTCGATCTCGGCCTGTCGGGGGTCGCTGCGAGGACGAGTGACGTAGATCCGGCAAGCGTCCGCCACGAGACGCTCGGCCTCTCTAAGGAACTTCTTTCGGAGTCTCGCGTTCGTGGCGCCGCCTAACGGATCGCGTTTCATCTGCGGGCGCGAGCCCGCCGCCAGACAAACACAATTCTTCCATCGCGGGGGCCCGCCAGGAAACCGACGCTCGCAAGGAGCCCGATGCGCATACCCTGATTCTTGGAAGGCGCCGTCTGTATGACGACAATTTGACTGACCTAGCTAACATGCACACTGCGCCACACCTGCGCTACCTAGCACGCCCCCCCACGAACCCCGATGCCCGTTAGGCCGACCAGCCTGGGCCCGCTGTTACAGCGTGCCGGCTGGGCTGCGAACGAAATCATCGGGGTCCGTACGTCGCGATCGCCAGGGCGCTCCTGGACGATGCGGAGGTCCTACCCCGCCTCGAGCTACGGCAGAACCAGACTGAGCCGGAGCCCCGCTTCCCGCCCCATCGCGATGGCCCGCGCCACGGTGGTGCCGAAGATCACCCCGTGCTCGCCGGTCGCCCCCCCGATCCCGATGCCGAGGTGCGTGAGCACGCCGACGGCGCCGGTACCGTGGAAGCCCAACCCGTCGTTCACGCATCCCACCAGCGGCGAGCCCGAGTCGCCGAAGGCGCCTGCGAAGTCGCCCATCCAGGCCGCCTCGTCCGATCCGCCGCCCACCCCCACCCGCGCCTTGGTGACGAACACTTCCCCCACCAGGAGACCGTGGCCGTAGTGGCACCCGTAGTCGCCGAGCTCGAGCCGCTGCACACCGGTCGGGCCGCGCCAGACCGGGAGCTCGAGCCGGATGAAGTCCTGAAACTCCTTGGGAATCTGGACCACGCCGAAGTCGTTCCCCACATCCTCCCCGGCGAAAGTCTGGCGCGCGTAGGCCACGGGGCCCAGCGTCACCCAGGTGCCGACCAGCAAATTGGAGCGGAAGTTCCCGTCGCAGTTGTCCACGCACACCTGGACCACGACCCCCGAGGCGTCGTAGTCGGCGCCCGGACCATGGGTCGCCGCCTTGTCGGCCGGGAGGAAGCAGTGGCCGGCCGCGCCCAGGTACCGCCTGCCCCCCGAGGCCCAGACGAAGTTGGCGCTGCAGCCGAAGCGCCCTTCATCGGGGATGGTGATGACGATGGCGGAGCCGGGCCCGATATTCTCGGCCGCGGCCGGCGTGAAGAGATGGAGGGGGATGACGGTCCGCTGATCTTCCCAGGTCGTGACGTCGATTCTCAGACGCTCGACCTGCATCCCGGCCGCGAGACTCGAGGCCGGCTCCGATGCCGCCGGCCCGGGCGGCGCGTCAGCGCACCCGGCCAGCGCCCACGCCAGCCCCAGGAGCGGGGCCTTCAGTGTCCACCGCACGGCTTCCTCCTTGCGTTAGGGGTTGGGATTCGGCTTGCAGCGCGTTCGCGTCGGGATCGGGTGCAACACTCGCGCCAATCCCCGGGGCGCGAGAGTCGTGTCTTTTCCGCCGGGTGTCTGTGGCTTGGGCGCCACACCGTGGCGGGACCGCGACAGGGCACGGGCGCCTTCAGCCACTCGACCGCCTCTTCCGCAGCCGGCCCCGACCGCCCCGTGCGAGGCCGCCGGGGGGCGGATAGCTTTGGGGCGCATCCCGACCCTCCCAACCGGAGCGTGCCCGCATGAGCCAACCGTCCGCGCAGCCCGACCGTGGTTCGTGGGCTACCCGCATCGGCTTCATCCTCGCCGCCGTGGGGTCGGCGGTCGGCCTGGGAAACATGTGGCGCTTCTCCTACATCGCCTCCGAGGGGGGCGGCGCCGCGTTCGTGGTGCTGTATCTCGTCATCGTGGCCACGGTCGGAATCCCCATCCTCACCTCCGAGTTCGTCATCGGGCGGCTGTCGCAGGAGTCGCCCGTGCTCTCGCTCCAGCGTCTCGCCGGTCCGGCGTGGCGCCCGCTGGCGTGGCTCTTCGTGGTGTGCGGGGTGGGGATCCTCACCTACTACGCGGTCATCGCGGGCTGGACCCTGCGCTATGCGGTGGACGGCTTGCGCGGGGCCATCCGGGGCGATACGGCGGCGTACTTCGGCTCCGTCTCGGAAGGCGGCGACGCCGTGGCGGCGCAACTGGTGGTGATGGCGCTCACCATCTGGATCGTGGCCCGAGGGGTGAAGGGGGGCCTGGAGCGCGCCAACCTGGTCATGATGCCCGCCCTGTTCGTGATCCTGATCGGCCTGGCCCTCTGGGCCGCCACCCTGCCCAACGGGGGACCCGGCTACGCCTACTACCTCCGGCCCGAGATCGGCGAGCTCTTCAGCGGGCGCGTCCTGGCCATGGCCGCGGGCCAGGCGTTCTTCTCGCTGAGCCTCGGCATGGGCACCATGATGACCTACGCCTCCTACCTCCGGTCCCAGACCAACCTGGGCCGCGAAGCCGCCACCGTCGCGCTCACCGACACGGCCGTGGCGTTCACGGCCGGGCTCGTGGTGTTCCCCGTGATCTTCAACTTCGGGCTGTCGGACCGGATCGCCGAGAGCACGGTGGGCGCGCTGTTCATCTCGCTCCCCGCGGGCTTCGAACAGATGGGCACGGCGGGGAACGTCGTGGCGTTCGCGTTCTTCACCATGCTCGCATTCGCCGCGCTCACCTCCGCCATCTCGCTGCTCGAGGTGCCGGTGGCGGCGCTGGTGGACGGCTGGAAGATGAGCCGGCCCAGGGCGTCGGTGATCTCCGGGATCGTGACCGCGCTCATCGGCCTGCGCGCCGCCTTCGACGTGGACATCGTGGGGGCCTCGGACCAGATCGTGGGGAACTTTCTGCTCATCACGGGCGGGTTCTTCATCTGCCTGCTCGCCGGCTACCGCCTGCGGGCGCAGGCGGACGCCGAGCTGGCGAAGGGCCTCCCCAACCCGGCGGCGCGCCGCGCCTGGCTGGTGTTCGTGCGGTTCATCGCCCCGGCGCTGCTCCTCGTGGTCATGTACTCGGCGCTCGGGCCCACCTGGCGGGCCCTGCTCGTGCTGCTCGGCTTCGGGGGGTGACGGGACTCGCCGCGCTCGAACGCCGGGTGCTCGCCTGCGAGCGCTGTCCCCGGCTCCGCGCCTACTCGCGCCGGGTGGCGCGGGAAAAGCGGCGAGCCTTTCGGGATCAGCCCTATTGGGGCCGGCCGGTCCCGGGATGGGGGGATCCCGCGGCCCGCCTCCTGGTGGTCGGCCTCGCGCCCGCCGCGCACGGCGCCAACCGCACCGGCCGGATGTTCACCGGTGACTCGAGCGGCGACTGGCTCTACGCCGCGCTCTACCGCCACGGGTTCGCGAACCAGCCGCGCTCGACGCACCGGGGCGATGGGCTCCGGCTCACCGGCTGCTACATCACCGCCGCGGTCCGGTGCGCGCCGCCGGGGAATCGGCCCACCGCGAGGGAGCTCGCGAACTGCCGGCCCTACCTGGAACGCGAAATCGCCCTCCTCTCCGAGGTGCGCGTCGTGCTGGCGCTGGGCCGGATCGCTCACGAGAGCTGGCTCCGGGCGGCGGGATGGTGGGACCGCCTGCCGCCCTCGGCGCGACCGCGCTTCGCCCATGGGGCCGAGGCGCGGCTGCCGGACGGGAGGGTGCTGCTGTCGTCCTATCACCCCAGCCGGCAGAACACCAATACCGGGAAGCTGACGCCGGCCATGTGGGAGGCGGTGTTTCGACGGGCGGAGGAGCTGCTGGCGGCCGGGTAGCGGAGGGCGAGGGATTCGAACCCCCACGGGCTTGCGCCCACCGGTTTTCAAGACCGGCGCCTTAGCCGTTCGGCCAGCCCTCCGAGCCGCTCAAACCTAGCGGCTCGGTATCCCAGCATGAACCCTTGCCCCCGAGCAGGGCGCTCCCGCCAGTGTCGATCCGTGGGCACCCGATTCGACCATTATCGACGCCCCGGCTCCGAGCACCGTAAGGGCACGGCCCCTGGAGCGTCTCTGAAGCTGCGAAACGCAGCGTCATATCGATGACTTCAGGGGTGTCTACGAGTCAACAAGGAAGGAATTCCAGGACCATCTTGCGGCCGTCGGGTCTTCGGGATACCTTCGGGTCTTCTCTTGGCGCGGTCGGGCCGGTCGGAGCGCGGCTGTCGGGGAGGAAACGACGACGGAACTGATGCCGCGGAACGACCCGTTACGTTGCAGTCACCACGGAACAGGAAGCGCCGGTTGCCCGTAAGTCCTGCGACATGCACGCGGCCCGATCCCACTCTGGAAGTGTACTGACTACATGAAACTGTCCGACATCTCGATCCGGCGGCCGGTGCTCGCCAGCATGTGCAGCGCCGCGCTGGTGCTCTTCGGCATCATCGGTTACACGCGACTCTCGGTCCGGGAATATCCGGACGTCGACCCGCCGGTGATTTCCGTGAGCACCACGCTGCCCGGCGCCAATCCGCAGGTGGTCGAATCGGCGGTCACCGACCCTCTGGAGGACGAGCTGTCCACGGTGCCCGGCCTCCGGACCCTCACCAGTTCGAGCGCCGAGCAGGTCAGCAACATCACGCTCGAGTTCACGCTCGACCGCGACGTCGAGGAAGCCGCGCAGGACGTGCGCGACCGCGTGTCGCGCGCCCGCGGGCGGCTGCCCGAGGACGTGCTCGAGCCCGTGATCGCAAAGCAGGAGGCCGACGCGTTCCCGTTCATGTGGCTCGCGCTCTCGGGGCGCAACTATTCGTTGCTGCAGCTTTCCGACATCGCCGACCGGATGGTGAAGAGCCGGCTCCAGAGCCTGCCGGGCGTGGGCCAGGCCCGCATCTTCGGCGAGCGCCGGTTTTCGATGCGCGTGTGGCTCTCGGCGGCCGAGCTGGCGGCGCGGGGCCTCACGGTGCAGGACGTGGAGAACGCGATCCGCAGCCGCAACGTCGAGATTCCCGCCGGCCGGATCGAGTCCCGGCGGCGCGAGTTCACCGTGCGCTCGCTGGGCGAGCTGAAGACGCCCGCGGAGTTCGCCGAGCTGACCGTCGCCAACCAGGCCGGCGCGCTCGTCAAG